>JAUNCB010000077.1 GCA_030526765.1 Bacillota bacterium | reverse complement strand
TATAGTGGTTTGAAATCGCTCAGAAACAGGTTGGAAAGGACAGAATGGAGGAAGAACATGCGAGTCGGTTCCGGTTATGATGTGCATAAGCTGGTGGAAGGCAGAGACTGTATCATCGGTGGTGTAAAAATTCCTTATGAAAAAGGCCTTTTGGGGCATTCCGATGCGGATGTGCTGCTTCATGCGATTTCCGATGCCCTTTTGGGGGCGGCTGCCATGGGAGATATCGGAAAGCATTTTCCCGATACAGACCCTCAGTTTAAGGGAGCGGACAGCAGAAAGCTTCTGTCCCATGTTTTACGCTTGATTTCTGAAAAGGGATACGATATAATCAACATTGATGCGACGATCATCGCCCAGAAGCCGAAGATGGCACCCCATATTCAGAAGATGCGGGAAAATATTGCAGAAACCCTGCAGATTGATGTGGATCAGGTCAATGTAAAGGCGACTACAGAGGAAGGACTGGGCTTTACCGGTGCAGGCTTGGGCATTGCTGCCTCGGCGGTATGCCTGCTGGAAAATAAATAAGAAAAAGGTTATGATGGAAAAGAGTAATTCTTTATCCGCCTGACAGAGAATAACGGCCTTGGTGAAAGGCGGTGATGCTGAGATCCATAGGGAAATGGGTTTGAGTGTTGCTTCCTTAAGAGACATTGGGTGGGAGCCGTTTACAGGTATGGGAAGAATGAAGTGCGTTCCTGAACTGAACGGGCGAAATCACAGTAGTCTGTTCCGCTGACAGCGTTACAGTTATCGAGGAGAGACGGTATTTTTTGATTTGCCGTCTAAGTAAAGTGGAACCGCGGATTTAATACCGTCTTTGCAGAAATGCGAAGACGGTTTTTTGCATAAAAAGGGAAGAGATCCTTTCCGTGGTCTGTACAGGCAGAGTGTGTACGGAAGGACAAAGGATCGGGAATGGGCAAGTGAACATAGTGTTAGGAGGAAAATGAAAATGCTGAAGGAATTCTGGAGAGAATCCGTTGATGTGGTGAGAGAGAAGGACCCTGCCTTCAAGGGAGCGATCGAGGTGCTGCTGTATCCCAGCTTCTGGGCAGTGGTGAATCACAGGATCGCCCATGGATTATATAAAAAAGGACTGCTGGTGCCTGCCCGCTTTGTTTCTCAGTTTTCCCGTCTGCTGACGGGGATCGAGATCCATCCGGGGGCAACCATTGGGAAACGCTTTTTTATCGACCACGGCGCAGGTATCGTGATCGGTGAAACGGCAGAGATCGGGGATAATGTGATGCTTTTCCATGGGGTAACACTGGGTGGTACCGGGAAGCAGAAGGGAAAACGACATCCGACCGTTGCGGATAATGTAATGATCGGTGCGGGTACGATCGTTCTGGGGCCTGTGACCATTGGTGAAAATACAAAGATCGGTGCAGGATCTGTTGTGACACAGGATCTGCCTGCCAATGTTACGGCAGTAGGTTCCCCTGTTATGATCGTGCGTAAGGATGGAGTACGGATTCCTCCTGTAGCACCGGAAAAACTGACAGGCCATGCAAAACGCCGTGCAATTTAAGTTTTTCTTGGAAATTAAAAGAATTTTACGGTAATTTGAAAAAATATATGCTATAATATAATCTAGGTAAATTTGTGCAATGCACATAGAAATAAAAAATCATAAAGAAAGGAAAGGTGTGAATCCCATGAAATTATATAACACATTGACAAGACAGAAGGAAGAATTCGTACCCATGGAGGAAGGCAAGGTAAAAATGTATGTTTGCGGTCCTACTGTGTATGATTATATCCATATCGGGAATGCAAGACCCTACGTTGTATTCGATACAGTAAGAAGATATATGGAATACAAGGGCTATGATGTAACCTATGTTCAGAACTTTACAGACGTGGATGATAAGATTATCAACAGAGCAAACAAGGAAGGCGTAACAATGTCCGATATTTCCAATAAGTACATTGAAGAAGCATTCCGTGATGCAGACGGTCTGAATGTAAAAAGAGCGACCGTTCACCCTCGTGTAACAGAGGAAATGGACGGCATCATTGCAATGGTACAGACACTGATCGACAAGGGCTTTGCTTATGAAGATAAGGGCACTGTATATTACGATACAAAGAAATTCCCCGAATACGGCAAGCTGTCCAGAAAGAATCTGGATGAACTGATCGCAGGGGCATCTGAACGCGTGTCTCTGGACGATGCAAAGAGAAATTCTACAGACTTCGTTCTGTGGAAACCCAGAAAAGAAGGCGAACCCAGCTGGACATCCCCCTGGGGCGAAGGCAGACCCGGCTGGCACATTGAATGCTCCGTTATGTCCAAGCATCATCTGGGCGATACCTTCGATATTCATGCAGGCGGCGAAGATCTGATCTTCCCTCACCATGAAAACGAAATCGCACAGTCTGAAGCGGCAAATGGCTGCACCTTTGCAAGATACTGGCTGCACAATGGTTTTATTACTGTGGATAACGAAAAAATGTCCAAATCTCTGGGTAATTTCTTCACAGTAAGAGATATTGCAAAGCACTTCCCTTATGAAGTAATCCGTTTCTTCATCCTGAACGGTCACTACAGAAGCCCCATCAACTTCAGTGATGAACTGATGAAAGCTTGCCAGAATGGTCTGGAAAGAATCAAAAATGCAAGAAAAGAACTGAGCTTCTATATCAAAAATGTAGCAGATACAAAAATGACAGAAGCAGAAGCAGCAAAAGAAGCAGAACTGAACGGCTACAAGGATCAGTTTGAAGCTGCTATGGATGATGACTTTAATACAGCAGATGCTGTTTCCGCAATTTATGAACTGGTTCGTTTCTCCAATACAGAAATCAAAGCAGGCGCATCCAAAGAATTCGCTGTAAAGATTCAGGACATGCTGGATCATCTGTGCGGCGTTCTGGGTGTAGCAGAAGTGGCGGAAGAAGAAGTGGCAGATGAAGATGTTGCGAAAATCGAAGCACTGATCGCAGAAAGAGCAGAAGCGAAAAAGGCAAAGGATTTCGCAAAGGCAGATGCCATCAGAGATGAACTGGCGGCAATGGGTATCACAATCAAGGATACACGTCAGGGTGTACAGTGGTTCAGAGGCTGATCGCGTATGAATCTGAATGAGCTGGATATCGTATTAGGCGGGCAGGGGGTCGTAAACCCGAAGGAATACTCCCCCCTTGCTCTGGCACATATCGGCGATGCAGTGTTTGAGGTAATGGTAAGGCTGACGGTGCTGACCGACGGCAATGCTCCCGTGAATAAGCTGCATAAAAAGGCAAGGGACATCGTGAATGCGAAAGCACAGGCAGAAATGTATTATCGCATCAAGGATGTGCTGACGGAGGAGGAGGAAGGTATGTTCCGCAGGGGGCGCAATGCCAAATCCTTTACTGTGCCGAAAAATGCCGATCTGATGGATTATCGCCATGCAACAGGACTGGAGGCACTGTTCGGTTACCTTTATCTGAAAGGGGAAAAGGCGAGAACGGTGGAGCTCTTCCGTCTTGGAATGGCGGAAAAACTGGATAAGTAACTGCAAAGCCGAAGGGTGTTTCTGCCCCTCGGCTTGTGCTGTGTTTTTAAGCGTGTGAAAAAATAGCTAGGAGGGTCTCTTTTGGAAAAAGAAAGAAGACGGGAAAGAGAAATAAATGAGAACCAGCTGGAAGGCAGAAATGCTGTGCTGGAGGTGCTCAGAAGCGGCAGAGATATTGAAAAGATCATTGTGCAGAAGGGCAATGTGGAGGGCACCATCAAACGGATCGTGGCAATGGCTGCGGAAAAGGGTGTGCTGATCCAGGAAACAAGCAGACAGAAGCTGGACGAGCTGAGCCAGACAAAGAACCATCAGGGCGTTATTGCGCTGGTGTCCGCCCATGACTATGTGGAGGTAGAGGATATTCTGGCGATTGCAAGGGAAAAGGGCGAAGATCCTTTTATCATCCTGCTGGATGGAATCACAGATCCCCATAATCTGGGGGCGATCCTGCGTACAGCGGAATGTGCAGGTGCCCATGGTGTCATCATTCCCAAGCGCCGTTCTGTTGGTCTGAATGCGACAGTAGGCAAAACCTCTGCAGGTGCTATTGAATATATGCCTGTGGCAAGGGTGACAAACATTGTGAAAACAATGGAAATGCTGAAAAAAGAGGGTCTTTGGTTTGCCTGTGCGGATATGGGCGAAAATGACCATTTCGATACCAATATGAAGGGCCCCATCGGACTGGTGATCGGCAGCGAGGGGGACGGCGTGAGCAGACTGGTAAAGGAAAACTGCGATTTCACAGCGTCAATTCCTATGTATGGCAAGATTTCCTCTCTGAATGCATCTGTAGCTGCGGCATTGCTGATGTATGAAGTGGTTCGTCAGAGAAACTACATGAAATAATTTATGGGGCTTCAGGCCTCAGCGGAAAGGAGGGAAGTCTGTTGGCGAAGGAATTTTTGCTGGTGGATGGATACAATATCATCCATTCGTGGGATGAACTGAAAGATCTGGCGGAGGATGTCAGCCTGGAAAGTGCCCGACAGCGGCTGATGGACATCCTCTCCAATTATAAAGGGACAAGCAAAGCCACCATTATCCTTGTATTTGACGGATATCTGGTGAAGGGCAATATCGGCAGCGTTTATGAATATGCCAATATTTATGTGGTATATACCAAGGAGGCGGAAACCGCCGATCATTATATCGAGCGGGTAGTCACCTCTCTGCCTAAGCACTATAAGGTGCGGGTGGCAACGGGTGATGGACTGGAGCAGCTGATTATATACGGTCAGGGGGCGACCCGCCTGACGGCGAAGGAGCTCTGGAACGAGGTGCAGGCTGTGGAAACGGAGCTGCGGGCAAGATTTATCCAGAACAGACCGCCGAAAAACAATATCCTCTCAGACCATCTGGATGCAGAGGCACTGGAATGGTTTGAAGCACTGCGCAGGCAGAAATAAGCAATGGAGAATAAGCAGTATGACAAAAGAACAGAGCTACAAAAATATAAAGGATGAGGAACTGGTGCAGCTTTCCCAGAAGGGAGATCAGGGGGCACAGGAATTCCTGATGGAGAAATATAAATCGCTGGTGCGTGCCAGATCCAGAGCTTATTTCCTCATTGGCGCAGACAGCGAGGACATTATTCAGGAGGGCATGATCGGGCTGTATAAGGCGGTGCGGGATTATGATGAGGAGAAAAACGCATCCTTCCGCAGCTTTGCGGAGCTGTGCATCAATCGGCAGATGATCACAGCCATCAAAGCGGCAACCAGACAGAAGCATCAGCCGCTGAACTCTTATATTTCTCTGAATAAACCGGTGTATGAAGCGGAATCGGAGCAGACCTACATGGATTTTCTCCAGAGCACAAGCGGTGCCCTGCTGAACCCTGAGGTGCTGATTATCGGGCAGGAGAATAAGAGTTTTCTGGAAAACCAGATGGTGAAAAAGCTGAGCAGCTTTGAAACGAAGGTTCTGGTGCTGTATTTGCAGGGCAGAAGCTATTTTGAAATTGCAAATGCACTGGATAAGCCGGAAAAATCCATTGATAATGCCCTGCAGCGGGTCAAGAAAAAATTAGAATTTTTTCTGGAAGAAAAAAACCTTGACGGCGCAGAAGGAATATGATAACATATATAGGCTGATAAAAATATCAAGCTGTGCTACTATGGCTCAGTAGGTAGAGCGTCGCCTTGGTAAGGCGGAGGTCACGGGTTCGAATCCCGTTAGTAGCTGCCCAAAAAGCCCCGAATGTTCGGGGCTTTTTTTGCTTGACAATGCAAGATGCAAAAATGGATGGCCAAGAACTGTCGATTAGCTGGAAATCATGCAGCAGTTAGACGAGATGTTGGAAAAACTGGTCTTTGAGTAGGTGTTTTGATGGGATAGGCAATTTCTATGGATTATGAGCAGTACGAAACGATGAAAGTGTTTGGAAGAAGATGGAAATATCTGACCTTTGAAAGGGTGAAATAACATGACTTATCAGGAAGAAAAAAAGATTCTGAAAGAAGAATTGGATAAGAAGTTCAGCGCCCTTGCGGCAGAAGAAA
>JAUNCB010000076.1 GCA_030526765.1 Bacillota bacterium | reverse complement strand
CGATCAGCATCAGATCACTTTCCCGCATCAGCCACATCTGCTTCCAGTCCAGAGGGAAGCCCATGCGACGTGCCATCTGATATTTCCGCTGCTCCAGTTCAGGCAATGCCAGGAAGGAATCGATATATTCCAGCATCCAGGGCAGGTCTTTATCCATCTGCCCGTTTACCTCCTGCAGCAGATTGATGATGTGGTCACTGGTGATTTTCCCGTTTGCCTTGGAAGGATCAATATTTGCCAGCAGTTTGCGGATCTCCAGCAGCTTATTGATATCTCTGTCCTCTGTCCAATGACCGGAATCCCGCACTTCTTCCATCAGAGAGCCCGTTCTGAGTACAAAGGTACGCAGACGCACAAAATTAGGATTTACCGCATTGATCACCTTTGCCGTTTCGATAGCATTATCGTCGGAAAGCTCTTTTCCGCCAACCCCGGGCATAAAATAGATAGACAGTTCAATACCCGCCTCTCTTACCTTTCTGCCGCCGATGATCTGTTCCTCCTGGGTACATCCCTTTTCGATCAGTGCCAGAACCTTATCGGAGCCGGATTCATAACCGGAATGGATCCGATCCAGTCCTGCCTCCTTCAGCATTTTATAATCCTCAGGGCTGATCTTTGCCAGGGTATTGGCTCTGCCGTAGGAGGTAACCCGCTTGATCTCGGGCAGCTTCACACGGATATACCGAATGATCTCTGCCAGCCAGTCTGCCCGCAGACACATGGTATTGGCATCCTGCAGAAAGATGGAATTGCTGTCCCCTTCTGTCAGCCAGCGGAAAACCATCTGATAGCACCAGCGCTGGTCATCTGTTGTCAGAGACTGATATTCTCTGTTGACACCCTCAATATCCCATTCTTCTCCTGTTTTGAACTGAAGGATACGATCTCTGAGCTCCGCCATGGTATCAATATCCTTTTTCACCTCTTCTACGGAACGGGTATGAAAATCATATTTTTTATACAGCATACAGAATTTACATCTATTCCACGGGCAGTTGATCGTCACACGAAGCAGAAGGCTGTTTGCCTCACTGGGCGGACGGATCGGCCCGATCTGGAAAACCATTTCTTCCATTTATCTCACCTTTTTTCTTTCTCACTTATTGTTTCAGCATAACAGTATTATTTTAGCAGATTACCTGTAAAATGCAAGGGGAAGCAGCCGTTCGATTTTCGCAAATGATTTTAAAATATCCTTAAAGTTTTTTCCGTAAGTTGGAAAAAGAATCTATTTATGTTATGATAAAAATGACAAGTAAACCAGTGAACATAAAGGGGGTTAACTGGATGCGTCCTTTAAGTAAAATCATACAGCGTCCCATGCGTATTATTGCACTGGCGCTGGTATTTGTCATTACCTTTCTGCTGATTACCATACAGATTATAGATAAGCATAATGCCGTTCACGAAAACTCTGCCAAAACTTTGCTTCGTATGGAACATATGCTTTATGAAAACCAGCAGGATATGACAGAAATTGTACATAAATACGGCTATAGCTGCCTGAATGATGCAGACACCATTGCCTATCTCATCGAAAAGGATCCCGGTATCATCAAAAGCTTCGGAGAGCTGCGCAGGATCGCAGCCCTTCTGGAGGTAGATGAAATCAATCTGTTTAATGAAGAGGGTATCATTTTTGCCGGAACCAATCCGGAATATTTCGGATATCATCTGGAATCCGGCGAACAGATCCGCTTTTTCCAGGCAATGAAGGAAGATAAAAGTCTGCGCCTTGTGCAGGCCATCACGCCCAATACTGCAAAAAACAAAAAAATGCAGTATTCCGCCGTGTGGAACCGCACAGGAAACATCATTGTTCAGGTAGGGATGGAATCCTCCCACATCATCAAGCAAACAGAGAAAAATGATCTGAATCATATCTTCTCTCTGTTTCGGGTGAATCCCGATGCCAATTATTATGCCATCAATACAGAATCCGGAAATATCGTTGCCTCCACCGCTTCCGAGCATGTCGGGAAGCATGCCGGAGAAATCGGTCTTTCCACCAAAACGATCCTGACACATCCCGACGGCTTCCATGCTAATGTTGGCGGCATCAATTCCTTCTGTGTTTTCTCAAGGATCGGTACAAATTATATCGGCCGTGTTGTTGCAAGCAGCACCGTATATAACGGGATGTTTTCCACCACTGCCGCACTGTTTGTCTGCGTTGTTTTGATCGCAGCCCTTCTGATTTCCTTCTCCTCCAGATTTATGGATCGCATCGTTGTGGGCGGAATGCGGGAGGTCAATCAGAAGCTGGATCTTATTTCCAAAGGCAATCTGGAAGAAAAAATCGATGTACACTCCAGTCTGGAGTTTTCCGAACTCAGTGCATATATCAACGAAATGGTTGCCAGCCTGCTGAACAACAGCAAAAAAATGCAGTATGTGCTCAGCAAAACCAATCTGTATATTGGCGTCTACGAATACAGACCCCATCTGAAGCATGTACGCTTCACAGAATATATCCCTCATATCCTTGGTCTGAGCGAAGCAAAGGCGATCAGCCTTTCCTCCGACTATAGCAGCTTCCGTGCTTTTATTTCGGATATCCAGAAGAATCCCGTTCCCGGCGAAACAAATATCTTCCGTCTTCCCGGTGAAGGAGAGCGCTATGTCCGTCTGGAGGAAATGGAAGAGGAAGACGGTATCTTCGGTGTATGCATCGATGAAACAGAGGATATTCGGAAGCGTCTGGAGATCGAAGCGGAACGAGACTACGATCTTCTGACAGGTCTCCTTAACCGAAGAGGATTGGATCATCAGCTTCATAAGCTGTTCCGGGATCCCCATGATCTTGGCTGCGGTGCGCTGATCATGCTGGATGCCGATGGTCTGAAAATCATCAATGATACCTATGGTCATGAAAAAGGTGACCTGTATATCAAAAAAATATCCGAGCTGATCCATCCCTTTGGTTCTGCCGGCAGTCTGACAGCCCGTCAGGGCGGTGATGAATTCGTTCTTCTGCTGTATGACTATGGCAGCATCGAAGAGCTGATGCACACCATCCGTACACTGGAACACCTGCAGAATACCAGCACGGTGCAGCTCAGTCCTTCCGTTACCGTTCCTCTGCGTTTCTCCTTCGGCTATTCCCTTCTGGATGGTACCTCCAACTACCAGAAGCTCTTCAAGGATGCCGACATCAAAATGTACGAGAACAAACGCATGCGCAAATCCGAACAGAATACATAAGCAGCAAAAAAGCGCCCCGCTTTATACAAGCGGAGCGCTTTTCTTATTTCATTGATCAGATTTTGCTCATAGCTACAGCGATTTTTGCTGCCATTCTTGCGTTGTTGTATGCCAGTTCCTTGTTGGATGCAAATGCAACGCCTTTTGTGATTTCCTTGATGTGGCTCAGCAGGAAAGGTGTTGTTGCTTTACCCTTGATACCCTGTTCTTCAGCCAGTCTCAGTGCTTCATTGATAACAGCTTCCATTTCGTCGAAATCCAGTTCCCATTCAACGGGGATAGGGTTTGCGATAACTGCGCCGCCTTTCAGACCCAGTTCCCATTTTGTTTTCAGGATCTTACCGCACAGTTCAGGGCTTTCTACATTGTAATCTACGCCAAAGCCGCTCTTTCTGCAGTAGAATGCAGGGAAATCATTTGTATCCATACCCAGTACAGGTACGCCCATTGTTTCCAGGTATTCCAGTGTCAGACCGATATCCAGCAGAGATTTTGCGCCGGCACAAACAACGCCAACGGGTGTGTTTGCCAGTTCCTGCAGGTCAGCAGAGATATCCATTGTTGTTTCTGCACCACGGTGTACGCCGCCGATACCGCCTGTTGCGAAGATTTTGATGCCAGCCATTGCTGCGATCATCATTGTTGTAGCAACTGTTGTTGCACCAGCCAGACCAGCTGCAACATAAGTTGCAACGTCACGACGGCTTACTTTGCCAACGCCTTCGCCTTTGCACATCAGTTCCAGTTCATCTGCTGTCAGACCAACCTTCAGCTGACCGTTCAGGATTGCTGTTGTTGCAGGGATTGCACCTTCGCCGCGAACGATTTCTTCTACCTTGTGGGCAAATTCTACGTTTTCGGGATAAGGCATACCATGGCTCAGGATTGTGCTTTCCAGTGCTACTACGGGTTTACCGGATTCGATTGCTTCTTTGATTTCGGGTGTGATGCTCAGATATTTTTCCAGGTTCATTTTATTTTCTCTCCTTTAAAATTATTTCTAATGTGTCCATATTCATATCAGGGTTAATGGTTCTTTCATGGGAAATGGCTGCCAACCCTGCTGCCAGCGCATAATCCAGTGTTTCCTCAATGGTCATTTCATGCAGGGAAGCATAAATCACTGCTGCCATAAAGGCATCCCCGCCACCGGTTGCATTCACCATTTTATCCAGTGGTTTCAGCTTCCGTTTCATACAGTTGCCGCTTCTGTCCATATAGAAGCATCCGTCTCCGCCAAGGCTGACAAAGAGGCGCTCCACGCCTTTCTCCAGCACGATGCTGCAGGCTTTTTTCAGATCCTCATCATTTTTGATTGGCATATCCGCCAGAATTTCCAGTTCCATCCGATTCGGCTTGATGGTGTGGAATTTTCCGACATAGGGGCGGATCTTTTCTGCATAAGCACAGGATACCGGATCAATGAAGACAGGCTGCTGCACGCCGAAGGTATCCAGCACACCTTCCAGCACCTCACTGGGCAGACCGCTGTCACAGGTAATGATTTTTGCACCTGTGATGATATTTGCCTTTGTTTCCAGATATTCCATATTCATTTTCTGAAGAACTGCCATATCGCTCATCGCAACGAACATATCGCCCTTTTCATCCAGAATGGAGATATATGTGGAGGAGGGATGATTTTCCACCACCATGCTGTGGCTCAGGTCAATTCCTGCTGCCGCACATTCTGTGCGAATCTGATCCGCATATACATCATCGCCCAAAACTGTGATCAGCTTCACAGATGCGCCCAATCTGGACAGATTGTCCGATACATTTCTTGTTACCCCGCCGGCAGAAACATTCATATGCCCGGGATTGCTGTCCCTCAGGTTGATGGCTTTTCTGCTGTGACCATGAATGTCTACATTGGCGGCACCGATTCCCACCACATAATCATGCTCCTTCAGAAGATAGCCCTTTCCAAGAATATACCCCTTTTTCTGCAGATTGGAGATATGCACTGCAACAGAGCTGCGCGCGATATTCAGCATAGCTGCGATCTGACTCTGTTCTATTGTGGGATTTGCTTTGATGATCTCAAAGATTTCCCTTTCCCTTTGTGTCAATCTCTCACCTTCTTTATATTTGTCTAACTAACTAAACTTATCTTTATTATATCAAACTTTTTCTTATTGTCAATAGCGAAAACAGAAAAATCCATGTTTTTTTCTGTTTTCTTTGCACAGGATAAATACCGAGGTGATCCCATTGAAAAAAGATAAGAAAACCAACCTGCCGAAGGACACTGTAACAGGCGGTGACCTTTATCAGATCCGTCAGAATTCCCGTTACAACCAACAGGGAAAGGCTGCCCCCGACAATAATATCTTCTGGGAGGAACGCAGCAATCCCCTCAGC
Organism: Bacillota bacterium; assembly: GCA_030526765.1. Taxonomy (GTDB): domain Bacteria; phylum Bacillota; class Clostridia; order Lachnospirales; family Anaerotignaceae; genus Anaerotignum_A. The sequence goes on along the minus strand of JAUNCB010000076.1, from coordinate 481 downwards.
AGCAAGGGAAACTGACTGCATCTGAATGGATTCGGCTGCATCACGAAAGAGAAGGCATATTTCTGTCTGCTGAAATATGCCTTCTCTTTTTCCCTTTCAGAAAATATACTGTTATCAAAAACATCGGAGGTTCTTTATGAAACAGCTCCTAAAATGGTACTTATCCAAAAAAACAATCTTGTTCACTGCCCTCAGTCTGGTTATTCTCGCCGCTGCATTTGCCCTTCCCCCTGCTGCACAGAAGGTCGGAGCTTTTGCAGCAGCGAATCTGAACCGCAGGCTGCCGATTTATTGTGTACAGACGGAAAAACCCGTTCTTTCGATCAGCTTTGACGCAGCGTGGGGTGCGTATTTTTGAGAAGTCCTTGTCATTTTTCCCATTCATTCTTTCTTTTTCTACGCCCTTTTTTCTCCTGCATCTCTTTTACCCGTTCCCAAAGCTCCTCGGAAATAATCGCTTCCTGTGTATCCTCCACGATGA
>JAUNCB010000349.1 GCA_030526765.1 Bacillota bacterium | reverse complement strand
TTGCCCTCTGGCTGAATGAGGCAGCGGTAATGAATGATAATATCTTTGGTGTATATATGCTGGCTGTTGCTGTGATCTCTTTTTCTACGGAAGGGTATATCTGGGGCGTTCTGGCATCTATCGGCGGTGTAATCGGTGTAAACTTCTTTTTCACCTTCCCTTATTTTGCGCTGAATTTCAGTATTTCGGGTTATCCTGTCACCTTTACGCTGATGCTGATGATGGCGATTCTTGCCAGCTTTCTGACGGCTAAGGTAAAAACTGCAGCGGCTATTTCTGCCGCAGGCAAAATCAGAGCGGAAACACTGAATGCCATGAGTAATGCCATTCTGACAGCCATCGACCTGAGTGCCATTGCGGAAATGTCCGCAGGCTATTTCCATGATTCCAATCAATGCAGTGTTGTGCTTTATCTGGGCTCACCCGATGCGCCCGATAAAATGGCCATGCGTACGATCTCCGAAGCGGATGCCACGATTTTTTCCAGTGTTCTGGAAAAACAGGTTGCAGCCTATGCTTACGAAAACGGTACGCCTGCAGGTGCAGATATTCATAGCGGCAGCCAGAACTGCAAGGGAACCTATCTCCCTATCATGACAAGAGAAAAGAAATATGGTGTGGTAGGCTTTTTATTTGATGACTCCAAGCAGATTCTGGAGGACACCTACAGTTATATCAATGTTATGATCGCCCAGACCATTCTGGCTCTGGAAAAGCAGCAGATGACAGAACGGGCACAGGCGATCCTTCTGGAAACGGAAAAGGAAAAAATGCGCAGTAATCTGCTTCGTGCTGTTTCTCACGATCTGAGAACCCCTCTGACAGGTATCATTGGCTCTGCCAGCACCCTTTTGGAAAGCGGCAGATTGATCCCTGAGGAGACCAGCAGAAAAATGCTGACGGATATTCAGCAGGATGCCGAATGGCTGGTTCATATGGTAGAAAACCTGCTCTCCATTACCCGTATCAGCGGCGGTACAACTACATTAAAAAAACAGGATGAGATCGTGGAGGAGGTTGTCGGAGAGGCTGTTGGACGTATACGGAAACGGTTCCCCGGGGCAACTGTACAGGTAAAGGTGCCCGATGAACTGCTGATCGTTCCCATGGATGCTACCTTGATCGAACAGGTACTGATCAACCTGATGGAAAACTCTATTCGCCATTCGGGAAGCACCCTTCCCATTTCCTTACGGGTAAATCAGAAGAAAAGCGGTGCAGTTTTTACAGTTTCCGATATGGGAAAAGGGATTGATCCTGCACGGATCCCCGATATATTTGACGGTAAGCCGAATAAAGGCTCCAGTGACTCTACCCGTGGCATCGGGATCGGTCTTTCTATCTGTAAATCCATTATCCTTGCCCACGATGGCAGGATATTTGCCGAGAATAATCTGAATGGCGGTGCCAGCTTTACCTTTGTGCTGCCAATGAAAGGAGAAACAGAACATGCTGAATAAAATTAAAATCATGATCATTGAAGATGAAGAGGCCATCAGCAATTTTATTGCTACGACCCTGAAAGCAAATACATATGCCCCGCTGATCGCAAAAAGCGGTTCAGAGGCCCTGTCCATGATCCC
>JAUNCB010000348.1 GCA_030526765.1 Bacillota bacterium | reverse complement strand
GCCAGATTCAGGGCAATATCATCCGCCAGATTCACGATCTTGCTGACCTTGACCCCCTGACTGGGCGAAAGCTCATATCTGGTGACCGTAGGACCCTTGGAGATCTGGATGACCTTCGCCTCCACCCCAAAGCTTTTCAGCGTGGTTTCCAGTTTTTTCGCATTTTCGATCATTTCGGCACGGTTACCGCCGCCCCCTGTCTGAGGGTCTTCTCCCAGCAGCTCAATGGGCGGGAAGATGTAAGGCTTTTCCTCCTCCACAGGCTCTGTGGGAATCTCCGCCTCGATCCCCTCCTGTGCCGCCGCTTCTGTCTTGGGGCTTTCCGCTTCCGCAGGGCTTTCTTCCTCCGCTTCCACTGCAATCTCCGCCTCGGCTTCCTCCACCGTCCGCTCCACTACAGGAGCAGATGTCGCCATTTCTTCCATTTCATCGGCAACGGATACGATCTCCAGAATGGGGATATCATATTCTTCTTCTTCTCCTTCGGCTGCAGCCTCTGCCGCTTCTTCGGTCTGTTCCTCCAGCTCTTCTTCCGTTTCTTCTGTCAGAACCTCTGCCACAGGCTCCGCTTCCACGGCAAGTTCCGCTTCTGCTGTTTGAACAGGATCATCCTCCACCGCCGTAATATCAATAAAGGGCGCAGACAGATCCACTGTATTCTTTGTTTCCGCCTGCTGCAGTGCCGCCGCAGCCATAGCCGCCGCCTCTGCCTTCATCAGATTCTTCTTTGCTTCCGCTTCCGTTCTGCCCTCCTTCACAAAGTCAAAGATGGGTTCTTTTTTCTTTGTTTCCAGTTTCAGATCCGTCTTGCGGAAAACGGTTTCCTTCACATAAGGCTCCGCTTCCTTTTTGCCGCTCTCATGCAGCTCAATATTGAAGTCCTCCTTCGCCATGGTCTTTTTGCGACGGGCTTCTATTTTCTGCAGACGCTCCTCCTCGATCAGCTCCTGCTGACGGATGCGCTCTGCCTTATTCTTGATCTTTTCGTTTTTCACCTTTCTTCTTGCCTTCTGATGGGCATGGGCACTGCCAATGGCATGGAAGAAGGATTTCCCCGTTGCCATCACAATGGAAATGATCAGCACCACAAGAAGCACCAGTGTACTGCCCAAGGTTGCCAGTGCCGCATGAAGCCCCCCGCCGATCAGTCCCCCAAAGAGACCGCCGTTGGAAAAGGCACCTGCTCCGTACAGAAGGGCACAGCGTTTGAAAAAGCCTGCATCCCCCGTCTGCACAGGATGGATGATCTGCGCTGCGGAAGCCACCGTCAGCAGCAGCAGCACAATACCGAAGGCACGCACCACAGGAAAGCGTCTTTCCTTGCTTACCAGCATCCAGATACAGTAGAGGATCACAAAGACAGGCAGCAGGATACTGCTGAAGCCGAACAGCCCCTTGAAAAAGTCGCTGATAAGCCCGCCGATGATGCCCATTTTATCTATCAGCAGGCTGACAAATACCACAATGGATACCAGTATGATGAGCAGCAGGATCACCTCGTCCAGCAGACTGTCTCCGAAGCGGGCAGCCCTTGCGCTGACCTGCGTGGTCTCCTTCTTTGTGCTTTCCTTTTTTTTGCTTTCTTT
>JAUNCB010000075.1 GCA_030526765.1 Bacillota bacterium | reverse complement strand
CCGTTATGCCCAGCGAATTGCAGAACTGGCTGGAAAATAACGAGCCGCCGATTACACTTTCGCAGGCCAAAATTGGTCTGGAAGAAAAAGTAAGAGTCTGGTCGGCGATCAACAAACCCTATCAGGTCAGCCTGTTTTACAAGGCTGGACCCGTGTTCCTGTCCAGTGAGGTCATCATCGACACTCCCAGAGTTGTGGATGCGTCCTTTGGAATACACATACAAGGCTCAGACGAGTAGGAAAGGAGGTAGAGAATTATGGAAGCGCAGGGATTTATCCATCATCAGCTGGACCTGGCGCTGCGGTTGATGGACAGTATAACCGGCAGGGCTATTGAGGAAAGCAGTATTCAGTTTTTGACCCAATCCCAGGATAAAACGATTATTTCCAGAGGTGCTGGAATGTTTATATTCCTGAATACAGGCAGAGAGGATTTTGATTTAGAGATTTGCGTCTACGGATATGAACCCAGAAAAATCAAGATCACTTACCCGATACAGAAAGAGCACCTGCCTATCCGCGATGTCTACCTGCTTCCGCTTAATAACCCGGTTTTAGAAAATGTGCTAGCCCTACGGGGAAATATGCCGGGGATAGAGGACATTGAAGCAGTTTCGTTGACAAATACGAATTGCTGCATCAAAGAGTTTGATGCCAGAACAAGGGTCATGACGATCCTGAATCAAAAAAACGCACATTTCCGTCACAATCATTACGGGCTATTGAATAAGAACCGCACAGCCTTTGAGCATTTCGAACTGGAAAGAGAAATCAATCCGCAGACACTGAAATGCAAAAAACGGCTGAAAGAGGAGTTTCAGATCAATCAGCCCATTGTAAGGGTCATTTTCGGACAGACAAATGAACAAGGGGATTATGTTCTGAAGGTCGAAAAAGAAGAAGATGCACAATATCTTGTCAGATTTGTGGTGAACGGAAAAGAATTTTTTCAGAAGGTTGATTTCCATGAGGAAGGATGCATTCTGAGCTGTCAGGAAGAAACAGAAGAAAAGAGGGAGGTCTAAATGGGTGTTGTAGTTGTAAACGGCGCGAAGCTGATGTGCCCCTTTGGCACAACACCGGCAACGCTGATGGCAACATCTCAGCTTACGATACTGGGCTGTTCAAAACCGGTAGCAACGATCATGGATGCCCAATTTGGCAGTAACATTACCTCGTTTGGTATGTGTTCTTCTTTGGCGAATCCGCAGGTTGCAGCAGCCACCGCGGCAGCGCTGGGGGTATTGACCCCGCAGCCCTGTACGATGATGGCGATGGGACCGTGGCAGGCGACGAAATCGACTGTACTGGTTGATGGAAAGCCGGTTTTAACACAGGAATCTATGCTGATGTGCGGTATGGGTATGGGGAGGATTTCCATTATCTCCCCCGGACAAACAAAAATAGTAACTGATTAAGAGATTTCAAAAAAGGAGGAAAACATCATGGCAGAATATTTATCTCCCGGTGTATATGTTGAGGAATATGATAATTCCCCTCGTTCAATCGAAGGCGTTGGCACAAGTGCAGCAGGTTTTGTTGGTATGGCAGAAAAAGGCGCAACAGAGGGTGTACCTGTTCTGATAACAAGCTTTGTAGCATTCAAAAGAATTTATGGTGATTTCCTGAGCGAATTCACACATGAAGAATATCGTTATCTGGCATATGCCGTTGAACAGTTCTTTGTAAACGGCGGTAACAGATGTTATGTATCCCGTGTTATCCCCGAAGATGCAACATGTGCAGTACTGGAAACAGGCACACTGTCCTTCAAGGCAGCAAATGAAGGTAAATGGGGTAACCGCATTCAGATCACATTTTCTACAGTAGAAAAGAAGAAAATGCAGCTGATCGAAAAAACAAATGATACAACATATGTAGCAAAAGCAGTTGCAGGCTTCAAAGAAGGCGACATCGTTAAAGCAGGCGAAGAATACAACCGTATTCAGATGATCTATGATAACAATGTAGTATTCGAAAAAGCATTCGACGCTGATGTTGTTGATACAAATATCATCCCCAGCGTTCTGGTTTACCTGGTTGAAACAGATGTACTGGTTCGTTATAACGATGAAGCAGAAGTTTACAATGGTCTGAGCTTCAACCCCGTTGCAAGCAACTACATCGGAACAAAGATGGCTGGCAGTGATCTGGTTAAAGTAACAGCAAAGCCTCTGGAAGAGATCTGCAACCCCGTAGAAGCAATTCTGGGCGAAGGCAAAACAAGCGGTACTGTTCTGCTGGCAGGCGGTAAAGATGGTTCCATCAGCAAGGTTACAGCAGGCACATTCATCGGTGAAGACAATGGCCCCGGCAAGAGAACAGGTATCCAGGCATTTATTGAAAATAACCGTGTTAGCATGCTGGCTGTACCCGGCATTACAATTCCCGAAGTTGTAGTAGCTCTGGTTGGCCATTGTGAAAACATGAAAAACAGAGTGGCAGTTCTGGATATGCCCGGTGACATGACAAAAACAAAAGATCTGATCGAATACAGAAATATCATTGACAGCACATACGCTGCTATGTATCATCCCTGGATTCAGGTATATGACAGAGCGGCTAAGAAACCCGGTTTTATCCCTCCTTCTGGTGCTGTAATGGGTATTTATGCTAGAACAGATAATACAAGAGGCGTTCATAAAGCACCCGCAAATGAACCTATTTACTGCACAGGTCTGAAAACAAACTATACAAAGAGCGAACAGGATATCCTGAACCCCGAAGGTGTTAACCTGATTCGTCAGCTGCCTGGTCAGGGCATCCGCGTATGGGGTGCAAGAACAGCAAGCAGCAACTCCACATTCCGTTATGTGAACGTAAGAAGACTGTTCATTTATGTAGAAGAAAGCATCAAGGCAAATACAAACTGGGTAGTATTTGAACCCAATGATGTAACACTGTGGTCCAGAGTAAACCTGACCATTTCCACATTCCTGGACAACATGTGGAGAACAGGTATGCTGGCTGGCTCCAGTCCTTCTGAAGGTTTCTTCGTTGAAATCGGCAGCACAACAATGACAAGAGATGATATCATGAACGGTCGTCTGATCTGTAACATCGGTATTGCTCCTTCCCGTCCTGCTGAATTCGTAATCTTCCGTGTATCTCAGATGACAGCTGAAGCTGGCGGTGGAGAAGCGGAAGAATAATATAAGTGAGAAATAATTGAAAAGGAGATTGATGATTTATGGGTACATATGAAAATGCGAGTGGATTAAGCTATCCTTTGACCAAGATGAATTTCCTCGTAAGCGTGGATGGTGTAACAGGCGTTGCAGCATTCAGTGAAGTAAGCGGCATCGAGGCAACAGTGGATGTAATTGAGTTCCGTCAGGGTAATGCACACAGCCTGGCGCCCGTTAAAATCCCCGGTCTGGTAAAACATGGTAATGTAACTCTGAAATTTGGTTACACACTGGACAGTGCATTTAAAACATGGATTCAGGAATGTGTTTCCGAAGTTCGTGGTGAGATCCCTCGAAGCAGCGTTCAGATCGAAATGATCGATATCAACGGCGGTGCGCCCAATGCTGCAGTAACTACAATCACAGGTACAAGAGTATGGGTTCTGACAAATGCTTGGGTAACAAAATATACAGCTCCCGATCTGAATGCTTCCCAGAGTGAAGTTGCGATCGAAACAGTGGAACTGGCATATGAAGAACTGATCATTCCCAACTGATTTTTGCGGAACGACAAAACGAATCTATTTTCCCATTTCGGCTGTGCCCCTTCGGGGGCACGGCCCCAATGGGGTTTTAGAAAACTGATTTTTGCATTGTATCAATTTGCAGGGCAGAAATGAGTGTTCTAAAATCAATCAGAGAAAGGAAAGTGAACCATGGAAACGATTTATGAATTCACATTGCCAAAGGGATATGTTGATAATTCCGGCGGTATACACCGCAAGGGGAAAATGCGCCTTGCTACAGCAGGAGACGAAATCAGTGCAACAAGAGATCCTCGTGTACTGTCAAATCCTTCCTATCTGACGATCGTAATTCTTTCTAAGGTTATTACGGAGATCGAAGGGCTGGAGGTTATTACACCGACCCATATGGAACGACTGTTTACTGCAGACCTTGCATTCCTGCAGGATATGTATCAGAAGATCAATGATATTACCCCTCCTGTGATGGATGTCGTTTGTCCGGAATGTGGGCACAGACATGAGGTTCCTATAAATTTTACACAAGAGGGATAAAACTATATCCGGAAAAGGAAATGTATCGGGAGATGTCCTTTATCTCCTATTATTTCCACTGGAGCAATGAAGAAGTGCTGAGGATGGACCATGTGACAAGGAGACGCTGGTGCAATGAAATCAGCGCCATCAATAAAGAGTTGGTTCCCTCTAAGCAAGGAAATGAAAAGAGTATCTTGGATATGAAAGCGACCAGAAGGTGAGGTGAGATGGTTTGAGTATTGTTGCGAATGAAGGCAGAGATGTATTGGTAAGCTATAATTATATGCTTCGCGTAGAAGGGATGTACGATCTTCCCTGTAAGTCTGTACATAGCTTTACAAAGGAAAATGAATTTGAATACGTGCAGGAGGGTGGTCTGAATGACTATGTTCATATGTTGCGCAAGCCGATTTCGAAACCATTTTCCTTCACAGTGGAACGCTATGTTGGAACAGACCCTTATCCGGTTCTGCCGATGGGCGCAGAACTGGTTTTACCTGTAATTCTGATGGTCTCCCCTTATCCGAGAGAGTTTGGCAAATCAAAACGTACTTTTGTATTTACAGGCTGTACAGTTATGAGCAAGACCTATGGCGAATTGAATGCAGAAAAAAGCGGTATTCTGACGGAAACCATCGTGATCGGTTACAGAGAAATGATGGAGGTCACGGTACCGGTTCATTTCGGCGAGGATGGAAAACTTTGGGCATTTGATAAGAATGGTAACTATCTGGGGAATAAGAAGCTTTCCCAGAAGGAAAGCCCTGTGACAAATACAGTGAGCGAAAAACGCAGATGGCTGGCCAAGGATGGAGAGCAGAGGCAGTCGAGTGCAAAGAAACGAGAGAACGGAACAAATGCTGCAAAGAGTGCGCTGCCGCAGCGCTATTGGATAGAAACGACACTCTCTTTTGGAGACATACAGGATTCTGAAGCGAAGAAGGATGCAGAGGAACTGGGAACAACAAAACAGATTGCTCCCACAGTGCCTCGTATTAAAACAAGAAGTGCGAAGAATAGGCAGAAGCTTCTGAAGTTAGATGCTGTCGAAGGCGAACAGCGTTATTGGATAGAGAATACGCTTTTCCCTGAGGAATATGTAGAAAAGAAAACGAACAGACTGCGTATCAAGAAGCAGAGTGCAAAAACCCGCTTCTCGGTAACGCAGAAGAGGGATCCTGATGCAAAGGCTCATCGTTATTGGATAAAGAATACGCTGTTCCCCGAAAACTATCAGGCAGAAAAACTCAATGTGGTACGCATACAGCAAAAGAGTGCAAAAACCCGCTTCTCGGTAACGCAGAAGAGGGATCCTGATGCAAAGGCTCATCGTTATTGGATAAAGAATACACTGTTCCCCAAAGACTATCAGGAAGAAAAAATCAATGTGGTACGCGTACAGAAGCAGAGTGCCAAAACGCGTGCTTCCATTATCGGGGAGGTTAAGGCAGAGGAAAAAGCAACCAGATTATGGAAAATTGATCAGAATAATGCAGCCGGCACAGGGAAGGTTAGTCACAAGTTTAGAATAGCGACAGAGCCTGTACAACGTCGGTGGAGTGAAGGACAATCCAGTGCGAAAAAGAATGAGGGTACTGAGGTTACGCCAATCACACAAAGACGCTGGGAATTTGGTGATAATACAGCAGAAGGAAATTCCAACAGAAGCAGTAAATCCGGACCAAACAGCAAGGCGCAGGGCAGAAAATGGAAGATAGATAATCAGGATTCTGCGGGCACCGGAGAGCAGAGTGCAGTGCAGGCACCAAACAGCAAGGCACAGGGCAGAAAATGGAAGATCAATAACCAGACCCCTGCGGGTACCGGAGAGCAGAGTGCAGTGCAGGCGCCGAACAGCAAAGCGGAAGGCAGAAAATGGAAAATAGATA
>JAUNCB010000074.1 GCA_030526765.1 Bacillota bacterium | reverse complement strand
TGATAGAGTGCCTATCGATAAAATTAGACTGATGACAGAAAAAGAGTATTATGTCCGTGGCTGTACAGCCCTTCTGGATGCAATAGGCGGTGCGATTCATCATATTGGCAATGTCCATAAGTATGCCAGAGATGAGGATAGACCGGAAAAGACACTTTTTATCATTACAACGGATGGGATGGAAAATTCCAGCAAGAGATATTCCTTTGATCAGGTGAAAAGAATGGTTAAACGCCAGAAAGAAAAATATGGATGGGAATTCTTGTTTTTGGGAGCCAATATGGATGCGATCGATGTGGCTGGTCGTTTTGGTATTGCGTCTGACCGGGCAGTCAATTATGAATGCGATGCCAGAGGTACAGAAGTCAATTTCAGAGCATTATGCAAAGCCGTAAGCCGAGTGAGAAGCTGCGATATTGAAGATATGCCTGAGGCATTAAGCTGTGACTGGAAAGAAGAAATTGAAGCGGATTATATAGCAAGACATAAAAGATAAGGTTTCTTATACAATTTGAGAAGAGAGGGGCGTTTGGAATGCGGAATAACAGTATTTGGTTAAACGGGATCATGGGCGTAGTTGTTGGGGATGCATTGGGTCTCCCCGTTCAGTTTTCCTATCGTGAGGAATTGGAAGAAAAACCTGTGACAGAGATGATCGGTCATGGCGTATTTCATATGCCGGAGGGTTCATGGTCTGATGACAGCAGCCTGACATTGGCCGCACTGAGCAGTATCAATGAATTAAATGGAATTGATTGCCAGGATATCATGAAGCGTTTTGTCCGCTGGTATGATCATGGGGAATATACACCCTTTGGTTATGCCTATGATATTGGCTATACCTGCGAAATGGCTATTTGCAGATACAAAGAAACACAGGATCATAACAAATGCGGCCTTGATGATGAGCGTTCCAATGGCAACGGATCCTTGATGCGTATTATGCCGGCGTGCTTATATGTGTATGAAAAGGTAATGAGATCCGATATGACAGAAGAGCAGGGAGTGGAACTGATCCACGAGGTATCTGCGCTGACCCATGCGCATCTGCGTTCCAAAATCGCCTGCGGGATGTATTATTTTCTGGTGAAAAGTGTAATGAATCATTCCGGGACATTGCAGGAAAGACTGCAGGCCGGGATCGATGAGGCAATGCAGTGTTACCATAAAGATGTTGGAAATCTGGTGCAGCTGACCTATTATCATAGACTGCTGCATTTAGAAGAATTTAAGCAAGTTCCGAGGGATAGGATCAAGAGTGGCGGTTATGTTGTAGAAACGATGGAAGCGGCGCTGTGGTGTCTGCTGCATACAGATAATCTGAAGGATTGTCTGCTTCTGGCTGTTAATCTGGGGTACGATACGGACACGGTTGCGGCAGTCGCAGGTGGACTGGCAGGGTTGTTTTACGGCTATGAAAGTATCCCCGATGAATGGCTGGAGAAGCTTCAGAAACGGTTCTGGATCAAGAGAATGTGCGAGGAAAGAATCGGCGGCTAAGGAAAAGGAATGCTGCATACACTTATAGGAAGCGTACGACTTTTGTCCTGTGAGGCTTTACGAACCCCAATAAGGCGGAATGCCTGTATGGCAAGGATGAAAGCGGATGTGTTAGTGATATCTCATAGAATTGTATTTATGATGCAGTAGTGGTAAAATATACAAAAGCAAAGGAAAGGGACAGCAGGTGTAAAGACAGAGCCCCTGCGTGTCAGAGAAAGGAGAAATGCAGAATGATAGAAAAACGTAAAAAAATACAGCCCGTGGTGGATTTGCTGGAGTATATGATTCGCGTCGGTAAAATTTCCAATGAAGGCGGGCATAAAATTTTTGCTGTCGTATTGAAGGAGCCTGATCTGACAGACCGTGTAATGGATATTTTGGATCTGGAGCTGTCGGAGCAGGAGACGATCGCAAAGGTGGAGAAGCTGCAGTGAGTAATTTTGGAATACTCCTTGCACTTGCTGATAAAGCGGTATATAATAAATCTGCAACTGAATAAACAGCGGGGAGCTTGTGTTACAGGCTGAGAGGAAGGTAAAACCTTCGACCCATATACCTGATTTGGATAATGCCAACGTAGGAAAGCCTGTGTGACAATGAATGTAAAGGGAGTTACCAAATCAAAGGTAACTCCCTTTTCTGGTTGCAGAAGGGGGTGAAAACATGGTAAAGATCAACGGCACTGAGTACGATGTCGCAGGGAAAACGATCGCGGAATATCTGGAAACAACAGAGTATAATCCTCTGCGGATCGCTGTGGAACGAAATGGCGAAATCGTTCCAAAGGCGACTTATGCGGAAGCAGTTCTGCAGGATGGCGACAGCGTGGAAATCGTGAATTTTGTGGGAGGTGGCTGATTTGGGCTGTATTCCGAGGAAAGAGGAAATGCAGCGAGCACTGGAAGCAAGACATGGAAAAGAACTGCAGGCAAAGTTTACAGGCAGCACCGTAGCCATCTGCGGCTTAGGCGGACTGGGCTCCAATATTGCTGTTGCACTGGCAAGGGCGGGAGTCGGCAGGCTGATCCTGATAGACTTTGATAAAGTGGATCTTTCCAATCTGCATCGGCAGCAATATCAGGCAGACCAGATCGGTCTGTATAAAACAGAGGCACTGACAGAAAACCTGAAAATGATTGCACCTTATGTGGAAATCATTTCCCATACGGTACGTATTATGGAAGAAAACTATGGGGACATTCTGCAGGATGCGGATATTATCTGTGAGGCTTTTGATGATGCTGAGGCAAAAGCGATGCTGGTAAACGGTGTTTTAGAACAATTACATACGAAATATCTGATCGCTGCTTCCGGTATGGCGGGGCTTGGTTCCGCCAACAGTATCAAAACCAGAAGGGTCATGGAACGATTTTATCTGTGTGGAGATGGAGTCAGCGATGTGGGAGACGATATTGGTCTGGTAGCCCCTCGTGTGATGCTCTGTGCAGCCCATCAGGCACAGATGGTCCTTCGGATCCTTTCCGGTAATTTAGAACCATAAGGAGGACTATTTTATGCAGAAAGAAGACAAGCTTATCATCGGCGGACACGAATTCAATTCCAGATTTATCCTAGGCTCAGGAAAATACTCTCTGAAGCTGATCGAATCTGCAGTGAAGGATGCCGGTGCAGAAATCATTACCCTGGCAGTACGCAGAGCCAATACAAAGGAACAGGAAAACATTCTGGATTATATCCCGAAAAATGTGACACTGCTGCCGAATACATCCGGTGCGAGAAATGCGGAAGAAGCAGTGCGTATCGCCCGTCTGGCAAGGGAACTTGGCTGCGGCGATTTCGTAAAAGTAGAAATCATGCGTGACAGCAAATATCTGCTGCCCGATAACTACGAAACCATCAAGGCAACAGAGATCCTTGCAAAGGAAGGCTTTGTCGTAATGCCTTATATGTATCCCGATCTGAATGTAGCCCGTGATCTGGTAAACGCCGGTGCAGCAACGATCATGCCTCTGGCTTCTCCGATCGGCTCCAATAAAGGTCTGGCAACCAGAGAATTCATTCAGATCCTGGTGGATGAGATCGACCTGCCTATCATTGTAGACGCCGGGATCGGCAGACCCTCTCAGGCTTGTGAAGCCATGGAAATGGGCGCAGCGGCGATCATGGCGAATACAGCACTGGCAACAGCAGGCGACCTGCCTCTGATGGCAGCGGCATTCCGTCAGGCTATCGAAGCGGGCAGAAAGGCATATCTTTCCGGCTTAGGCAGAGTATTGGTAAGAGGTGCATCTGCATCAGACCCTCTGACAGGCTTCCTGCATGACTAAGGAGGAATGGCTATGGAAAATAAGTTTTTTGTGGATTCCGCGTATCTTTCTCCTGAAATGCTGAAGCGCAAGCATGAACTGGAAGAAAACCCTGCGGCGAGGGCGAACCATATGGAATATATGCCCGGTATGGAGATCATCGAGTCGGATGTCTGCGAAAAAGTCATCAGTGAAATGAAGGCTTTTGACTATTCTCAGTACACAGCAAGGGATGTCCGTGCGGCACTGGATCACGAAACCTGCTCCATCGAGGATTTCAAGGCACTCCTTTCCCCTGCGGCAGAACCGTTTCTGGAGGAAATGGCACAGAAGGCAAGACTGGAAACCAGCAAGCATTTCGGCAATACGGTTTATCTGTTCACACCGCTGTATATTGCCAACTATTGCGAAAACTACTGTGTATACTGCGGGTTCAACTGCTATAACCACATCAGCCGTATGAAGCTTTCCATGGAGCAGATCGAAAAGGAAATGCAGGTCATTGCAGACAGCGGCATGGAGGAAATTCTGATCCTGACAGGCGAAAGCAGAGCCAGGAGCGATGTGCAGTACATCGGGGAAGCCTGCAAACTGGCGAGAAAATATTTCCGTATGGTAGGGGTGGAGATCTATCCCGTCAATACGGATGAATATCGTTATCTCCATGCATGCGGTGTGGATTATGTGACTGTGTTTCAGGAAACATACGACACAGATAAGTATGAGACACTGCATCTGTTAGGGCATAAGCGTGTATGGCCCTATCGCTTCGATGCACAGGAAAGAGCCCTCCGCGGCGGCATGAGAGGTGTAGCATTTTCCGCACTCTTAGGGCTTTCTGATTTCAGAAAAGACGCTCTGGCAAGTGCTTTGCATGTATATTATCTGCAGAGAAAATATCCTCACGCAGAAATGTCCTTATCCTGCCCCAGACTGAGACCCATCATCAACAATGACAGGATCAATCCGCTGGATGTAGGGGAAAAACAGCTGTGTCAGATCATCTGTGCCTATCGTATCTTCCTGCCCTTTGTCGGTATCACCGTATCCTCCCGTGAGAGCGCAGCTTTCCGTGACGGTATCGTGAAGATCGCGGCAACAAAGGTATCCGCCGGCGTTTCCACCGGTATCGGTGACCACGAAAGCAAATATACCGGGAAGGAAGCAGACGGCACAGAAGGCGATGAACAGTTCGAGATCAATGATGACCGCAGCTTCGAAAAGATGTACGAGGATATGGCGGAGGAAGGATTGCAGCCGGTGCTGAATGATTATCTCTATGTCTGATATTTTGTGTGTAACAAACCGAACGCTCTGTAAAGAGGATTTTTTTGCAAGAGTGGAGAAGATCGCTGCAGAACACCCGAAGGCGATCGTCCTGCGGGAAAAAGATTTAAGGGAAAAAGAATATAAGGAATTGGCAGAGAATATTTTGGTGATCTGCAAAAAATACGAAGTTCCCTGCATACTGCATCGCTTTGTGGATGCGGCAATAGAGCTGGGAGCAGAAAATATCCATCTGCCCATATCTGTTTTGCGAACGATGGATGAAAAGAAAAAAGAAGCATTCAAAATCATTGGTGCATCCTGTCATTCTGTGGAAGAAGCACAGGAAGCAGAACGATCAGGCTGTACTTATATCACAGCAGGACATATTTTTGTGACAGACTGCAAGAAAGGACTGGCTCCAAGAGGGCTGGAATTTCTTCGGAAGGTCTGTGAAAGCGTATCCATTCCTGTCTATGCCATTGGCGGCATCAGCAGGGAAAATATTGAACTGGTACGAAAAACGGGTGCTGCGGGTGCCTGTGTGATGAGCGGACTGATGCGGTGTGAGAATGTGAAAGAAACAATGAAAGGCTTTGAAATAAAAGTATAAAAAAATGAATCATAACCTGTAAACGAGTTTATCTGACGATTCCATAGGAATTGACCGAAAACGGGAAGGCAGAAGGGGAGCGCCTTAGGCCTTGCAGAAAACAACAGCGATGGGAAGCCGTGTTCCGGCGTGAGAGGAGACCATGAAGTTTCGACCGAATTTTTATAAAAAAGACCGGGGGACTGGTCTATGGATTTTCGGGAGAACGCTGTTGAGAGACTCGTTCTCCCATTTTTATGCAGTTATTTGAAGGCCTTAAAGAGATATCGTTGTTTCACGATACAGAATAACAAAAGAGCCGCTACGCCTTTGCAAGTGGAATATATTATACAAACGATTCAGAGGATGACCGAGCTGATCGCAACTGCAGTTGGCGTGGTGCTATATCGGAATTTTCTCAGACAGGAAGGGAATTAACAGAGAACTAACAT
>JAUNCB010000347.1 GCA_030526765.1 Bacillota bacterium | reverse complement strand
TCCTTGCCCTTCTCCGCACTTCTGAGCAGTAGATTACGGATTTCAGGGGCTTCCCATGCTTCCCGATCTTCTTCCGCATCCTTTCTGATACCAAATGCATTTTCGATCTTCAGAATTCGCTGATAATACCTGTCTGTTTCTTCAACCAGTCCATCCTGCGACTGGGTACCTGCCACACCATTTTCAAATCTGGTTTTTACCGCAGCCAGATCATTTTCCACAATTTTTGCTTTTCCTGCAATCAGTGCCTTATTTTCCTTTACAGCCTTTTCAGCGACCCATTCCATCATAGCAGGAATATTATGATGAATATTCTGGTATCCGGACACAACGGTCCACACCTCTGCCAGTCTTCGGTTCAGCCTTGCAGAAATAAAATAAATTCTTCTGAGTAAGATATCCTCTGTAAAATAAAGCAGTTCCTGCTTTTCCTCCTGAATCATCACATTGCTGACGGTTTTCTCAAGAAGATCCTTGTAGTCATCCTCTTCCAGCCAGGAAACAACGCCCTGTTTATTTACATGAAGTTTCTTTGCAAAATAATGCTCGATGGCATCATGGATCCGTTCTTCCTTATCGCTGTCTTTTTCTGCAGACCTTCTATCATCTTCCGCTTTAACCCATTCCTGATCTGCAGCATCAGTGCTTTTACTCTTTGTCTGATACATTGCTTCTCTGAGCCTTCTTGCTTCTTTCTGAAAGCTGTCATTCTGTATCACCATATTCGCCGCCTGATCCAGCGCCTCCACAACACCCACCAGATCCCCGAATCTGTTCATATCGATATAGCTTTTATCCGTTCTGTCGATTACATCCTTCAGGGCAGTCATCAGACAATGGTAGAGCAGGATGTTGGCTTCCTCCGGCTGATCCCCCACAGTCTCATCCAGAAATCTCGCGCTGAATGCAAATGTATCAAGGTCCAGATTCTTATAATCTGCAACACACTTGTCTATATCAGCTTTAGACATGGCCTTTGTTTTTCCTGCATTTTCAATATATGTAAGAATATTTATGATTTCATTGATTTTCTGTATTTCCGGAGAATTATTTGCATTTTGTCCGCTTTGGGTAAGAATCGCACTCTGTTTATAAAAGCCATAAAAATCCGTATCTTTTTCTTTCCCCTTTTTCTTTTTCCCAAGGTTAGTTTCTTTCTGCTTTTTCACAGCATTCTGCGTTATATCCCAGATATCCTTCGTTTTCAGTTCAACTTCATAATCCTCAATCTGCGCACCGGTCCTCCTCTGGTCATCCGCCATGCTCTTTCTCTTTTCCACAAAAGCATCCGCCATTTCAGTGCTCATCTCATTTTGCAGACGGAAGAATTCTTCTCTCTGCGCCGCATCTTCCTGCTCAAACCCTTTGATCTTTTTTTCTTCTTTATTTTTAAAGCGTTTTCTGTCAAACCCGGTTCTATTCTGCAGCCCTGCATGCAAAACATGTCTCTCATTGATCACACGCTCCGATGTTCCATGCATAGAGGCCAATATAGAATTTTTCTCCAGGTTATACCTTACCGGCTGCTTCTGCTGTGGCGCCTGTTGCTGCTGATTCGCTGCCGGCTGCGGCTGATTCTGCTGCTGCGAATTCGATGCCT
>JAUNCB010000073.1:2515-6113 GCA_030526765.1 Bacillota bacterium | reverse complement strand
GCAATGCCCCCAAGGTCTTACAGTCCTTTTTGCATAATGCTGATGATCGTGGTGTCCATCGGTGCCATACCTTCATCGGAGATGCGCCCCAGATTACGCTCTGTCTGTTCCGCAGAGGAACCGATCACGCCAAAGTTGTGGGGAATTTCTACCCCTTCCATGGCAAGCATTGCCGACAGATAGGAGGAATATACCCCTGCTGATGCCTTCAGGGCACAGCCTGTACTGCCGCCGTCACAGATCATCCCTGTCAGATTTGCCGCCATATGATCCATCGCCGCAGAAACCTCCTTCGCTCCGCCGCCCATCAGATAGACAATACCGGAAGCCGCACCGCTGCCGCCGCCCAGTACACAGCCACAAAGGGAAGACAGTCTGCCTGTGTAATGCTTACTGAAGATCGTCACCAGTCCGCTCAATGCCACTGCCCGCAGGATCTCCTCCTCGGATTTTTCCATATATCTGCCATAGGAAACCACAGGCAGAGAGCAAAGGATCCCATGGGAACCGCTGCCTACAATGCTCATCGCCGCATGGGGCAGCCCCGCCAGTCTTGCATCCATGGCAGAGCAGGTCAGTTTCTGGGCAGCATAGATCATGTCATTGCCCACTGCCCCTTTATTCTGGAAGGCAGCCAGTGTTTTCCAGATGCCCAGACCAACACCTTTTTCACCTTCCTGAGAAAGCTGCACATTCATTTCGATCATATCTCTGATACATGCCAGTTCTTCCACAGGCACTGTTTTTGCATATTCCACCATATCCGCCACAGTGATGCTGTCGAAATCGATCTCCTCCGCCTTCGCCTCTGCAGCCGCAGCCTTTTCTGCTTCAAAAAGCACCGTATCATCCTGCGCCACAAAAACAATGTTGGCATGAAAATCTTCAATGCGGCAAAGCCCAACACCCTTCGTAGTTGTTATCTCTGCCAGAATATAAATGCTTTCCTTTGTTTCATCCACCTTGATCTCGATGGGAATGGAAAGGGCTTTTGCCTGTGCCACATGGTTCGGTGTGATCCCCTTCAGTACCTCCAGCCCCAGTTTCCAGTCGCCGCCCAGTGCACCCAGTGCCGCTGCCATTTCACAGCCGATCTCCTCCGTACCGGGGATCGCACAGGAAAAGGCATTTTTATACATGCCGCCGTTCATCACCATCTGAATATGCAGCAGGCTTCCGCCCACCGCATCGTATGCTCTTGCCGCCGCCAGTGCAATGGCACCTACCTCTGTCACGCCCAGTGCCGGCTTCAGTTCTTTTTTCAGTAACCCTGTAAAATCATATTTCATGTCTGTCGCCTCCTCTTTTGTCCGTTACCAACAGTATACTGTCTTTTTCCATGGATTTCCACCTTTTTCGCATCACTGCTTTGTATCAATAAAATGCACATACTCGATTATTTCCATTGAATATTTCGATTTTTATTGTTTTTTCGTTAATTATTCTTTATAATCAAAGAGATTTGTCAGACAATTTCGGATATTTTATCGTTTGTGTGGCAATAGTTTGTACTTTAGGAGGGTAAATTTATGGAAAAACAAAGAGAGAAATTCGGTTCCCGTTTGGGCTTTATCCTGATTTCCGCAGGCTGTGCCATCGGTCTGGGTAACGTATGGAAATTCCCTTACATCACCGGTCAGTACGGCGGTGCCGCTTTTGTACTGATCTACTTCCTGTTCCTGCTGATTCTGGGTATTCCCGCGCTGACAGCCGAGCTGGCAGTTGGCCGTGCCAGCCAGCGAAGCGTAGCCATGTCCATGGACGTGCTGGAAAAGAAGGGGCAGAAATGGCACTTCTTCAAATTCCCTGCCATGGCAGGTAACTATCTGCTGATGATGTTCTATACCACAGTTGCAGGCTGGATGGTGTATTATTTCTTCAAAATGGCATCCGGCGGTTTTGTGGGTCTGACTCCCGATGAGGTTGGTACAGCCTTCAACAACACGCTGGGTAACCCCACCATCAACATTGCCTTCATGGCCGCTGTTGTCATCTCCTGTATGCTGATCGTGGCAAAGGGTCTGCAGAATGGTGTTGAAAAAATCACAAAAGTAATGATGCTGGCTCTGATCGTTCTGATGATCGTTCTGGCTGTTCGTTCCATCTTCCTGCCCGGCGGCGAAGAAGGTCTGAAATTCTATCTGACACCCAATCTGGATGCCATCAAGGAACACGGTATCACAACGGTTCTCTTTGCGGCAATGAGCCAGGCATTCTTCACACTGAGTATTGGTATGGGTTCCATGGCGATCTTCGGTTCCTACATCGACCGCAGCCGTCGTCTGTGCGGCGAAGCTATCTCCATCACTGTTCTGGATACCTCCGTTGCTCTGATGGCAGGTCTGATCATTTTCCCCGCTTGTTTTGCATACGGCGTTGACCCCGGCGCAGGCCCCGGTCTGATCTTCGTAACACTGCCCAACGTATTCAACGCAATGCCCGGCGGCCGTCTGTGGGGCACACTGTTCTTCCTGTTCATGTGCTTTGCGGCATTCTCCACAGTTATCGCAGTATTCCAGAACCTGATTGCATTCTGGGAAGATCTGACAGATATGCCCAAGAAAAAAATCGTATCCATCCACATCGTTATGATGCTGATCCTGTGTCTGCCCTGTGCACTGGGCTACAATGTACTGGCTGATTTCCAGCCTCTGGGCGCAGGTACAGGCGTACTGGATCTGGAAGACTTTATCGTTTCCAACAACATTCTGCCTCTGGGCTCCATGATCTACGTTATCTTCTGTTCCTGGAAAATGGGCTGGGGCTGGGATAACTTCATGGCAGAAGCAAACACAGGCGAACAGGGTCTGAAATTCCCTAACGCCATCAGACTGTATATCAAATACATTCTGCCTCTGATCATCCTGTTCGTATTCGTTATGGGTTATAAATCCATGTTCGGCTGGTAATCTTCATACAATGAAAACCATTCAGAAAACTTCTGCATTCTGCAGAAGTTTTCTTTTTTTGTGAAAAATATGCTATACTGATAAAAAACAGATCAAAGGAGGTTTCCCCCATGAAGGTATCCTTATTACAGATGAAAACAATGGCAACCCCTGCCGAAAATATCATAAAGATCAAAGAAATGCTGAAACAGGCAAAGAGCGAAGGCGCGGATCTGGCTGTCCTCCCCGAAATGTGCTGCTGCCCTTATGAAAACAGTGCTTTCGTGGAATTTGCCATGCCATTTGACGCTCCCTTTTTAAAAGGTATCGCACAAGCCGCAAAGGAACTGGGCTTATACATCGTAGCAGGCTCCGTGCCCTTGGCGTCCGAGGAAAAAATCTACAACGCCTCTTTTGTTTATAACGACAAAGGCGAATGCATCGCCAAACACAGAAAGACCCATCTTTTCGATATCAATGTGCCCGGCGGTCAGGTTTTCATGGAATCCGACACCTTCACCGCAGGCAAGGATGTGACCACCTTCCCCACCCCCTGGGGCAAGATGGGGCTCATCATCTGCTATGATATTCGCTTCCCCGAGCTTTCCAGAATCCTTTCTCTGGAGGGCGTACAGGCGATTTTTGTTCCTGCCGCCTTCAATATGACCACAGGCCCCGCCCACTGGGAAATGTCCTTCCGTATGCGGGCA
>JAUNCB010000073.1:0-2415 GCA_030526765.1 Bacillota bacterium | reverse complement strand
AGCGGCAGCCCTCTTGCCCATTATTACAATAAGGAGTGATCCCTTTGAAAAAAGAAACCATTTATCTTGCCGGCGGCTGCTTCTGGGGCACCGAGCATTATCTGAAGCAATTAGACGGCGTACTGGAAACAAGGGTTGGCTATGCCTTCGGTAAAAAAGAAGGCTGGAATCCAGAACTCCCCGAAACCGTGACCTATGAAGAGGTGTGCCGCCACAGCGGACATGCAGAAACCGTAGAGGTTGTTTTCGATACAGAGATGATCTCTCTGGAAACCATCCTGCAGGAATATGCCTATACCATCGACCCCACCTCTTTGGGCAGACAGGGAGCGGATGTGGGTATTCAGTACCGCACAGGCATCTACTCCCTCTCCGAAAACCAGCGGAGCACAGCGGCAGCCTTCCTTTCCACACTGCAAAAGGAGTATGACCGCCCGATCATGGTGGAAAACCTGCCTTTGCTGCAGTTTATCCCTGCGGAGGAATATCATCAGGATTATCTGGAGAAAAACCCCGGCGGCTACTGTCATATCGACTTTGCAAAAATTGCCCATAAAAAACAGAAGGTTGTAACCCCTGAGAAATACACCAGAAAATCCTCTGGGGAATTACAGGCAATGCTGACACCCCTCCAGTATGCAGTGACCATGGAAAATGCCACCGAGCCGCCCTTCTTAAACGAATACTGGGACAGCAGTGCGGAAGGCATCTATGTAGACATCACCACAGGAGAGCCCCTTTTCTCCTCTAAGGATAAATTCCCCTCCGCCTGCGGCTGGCCAGCCTTCAGCAAGCCCATGGACCCCAACACCGTAACGGAATATGACGATCTTTCCTTTGACATGATCCGCACCGAGGTACGCAGCCGTGTGGGCAATGCCCATCTGGGTCATGTTTTTGATGACGGCCCCGCCGAAAGCGGCGGTCTTCGCTACTGCATCAATAGTGCTTCCCTCCGTTTTATCCCCAAAAAGGACATGGAAGAAGCAGGATATGCTGAATTTCTGCCATTTCTCGAATAAAAAGGTTGTCTTTTTCTTCCACAGCGGATACAATAGGAGTATTGAGAATCAGTACATTTTAGAAAGGAAGTTTCATCATGGATTTAACAACAGTAAAATCTATCTACCGCAGCACTGCGGAATATGCAGATAAAGAAGTGACTCTGGGCGGCTGGATCCGCACCATGCGCGCTTCCAAGAATTTCGGCTTCATCGAGCTGAATGACGGTTCTTTCTTCAAGAACATCCAGATCGTATTTGAAGCAGACAAGATCTCCAACTACGAAGAGATCTCCAAACAGAACGTAGGCGCTGCACTGATCGTAAAAGGCCTTCTGGTGGAAACACCCGAAGCAAAACAGCCCTTCGAGATCAAAGCAACAGAAATCGAAGTGGAAGGTACCTCCACACCCGATTACCCTCTGCAGAAAAAACGCCATTCCGTAGAATTCCTGCGTGAGATCGCTTACCTGCGTCCCAGAACAAACCTGTTCTCCGCAACCTTCCGTGTACGGTCTCTGGTTGCCATGGCGATCCATGAATTCTTCCAGAACAAAGGCTTCGTTTACGCACACACACCCATCATCACAGGCTCCGACTGTGAAGGTGCAGGCGAAATGTTCCGTGTAACCACACTGGATCTGGAAAACCTGCCCAGAACAGAAGATGGCAAGATCGACTATTCCAAAGACTTCTTCGGCAAGGAAACAAACCTGACCGTATCCGGTCAGCTCTCTGCTGAAACCTTTGCAATGGCTTTCCGTAACATCTATACCTTCGGCCCCACATTCCGTGCAGAAAACTCCAACACAACAAGACACGCTGCGGAATTCTGGATGATCGAACCCGAAATGGCATTCGCTGATCTGAATGACAACATGGAGATCGCTGAAGAAATGCTGAAATACATCATTCAGTATGTTCTGGACAATGCACCCGAAGAAATGGAATTCTTCAACAGCTTTGTAGACAAAGGCCTGCTGGAAAGACTGGACAACATCCTGTCCAACGAATTTGGCAGAGTAACATACACAGAAGCAGTGGAACTGCTGCAGAAATCCGGTCACACATTTGAATACCCCGTAGAATGGGGCATCGACCTGCAGACAGAGCATGAACGCTATCTGACAGAACAGATCTTCAAGAAACCCGTATTCGTAACAGACTACCCCGTAGAAATCAAAGCCTTCTATATGCGTCTGAACGATGACAAGAAAACAGTCGCAGCGATGGACCTCTTGGTTCCCGGTGTCGGCGAGATCATCGGCGGCAGCCAGAGAGAAGAAAGACTGGATATTCTGGAAGCAAGAATGGACGAGCTGGGTCTGAAGAGAGAAGACTACTGGTGGTATCTGGACCTGCGTAAATACGGCGGCACAAGACATGCCGGTTTCGGTCTGGGCTTTGAAAGAGC
>JAUNCB010000346.1 GCA_030526765.1 Bacillota bacterium | reverse complement strand
GAAAGCCCCATGTTTCTGAGAAGGTCTTCCTCGCTGAAGCTGCCGTCCAGCTCTTCTCTGGGCTTGTTCAGCCAGTCCAGAAGCTCCTTGGGCAGTTCGTCGCCGGCACGCTCCATCTCCTTGAAGTATTCCAGAAAGGCACCGTCAAATTTGTCGAAATCCGCTTCGCTTTTCACCAGAATGGCACGGGCAAGGTAATAAAACCCCGTAAAGGAGGAATTATGCAGCCCCTTGTCCAGCGCTTCGATGAGGCTCATCCATTCATTCATGGATACCTTCAGCCCTCTGGCACGAAGCAGGTAGAAAAAGGAAGTGAACATACGCTATCACCCCATTACTTCAGATATCTTCTCATGGTGTCGATGTCTTCGTTCTTTTTCAGAAGAACACCGGCAAAGGGAACGGTTTCCTTGATTTTATAGGAGGGCACACCGCCCAGCTCCAGCGCACGGATCCAGTCGATGACCTCGGAGGTGCTGGGTTTTTTCTGGATGTTATAAAGACCTCTGATCCAGTAGAAGGTTGCCAGAACCTGCTTCAGTACGTTTTCCTCCACATGCTCGAAATGTACTTTGATGATCTCCTCCATCTGCTCTGCATTGGGGAATTCGATATAGTGGAAGATGCAGCGGCGCAGGAATGCGTCGGGCAGTTCCTTTTCCGCGTTGGAGGTGATGATCACGATGGGGCGCTGCTTTGCCTTTACGGTTTCCTTTGTTTCGGGAATATAGAATTCCATTTTGTCCAGCTCCCACAGAAGGTCGTTGGGGAATTCCAGGTCTGCTTTATCGATTTCGTCGATCAGCAGGATCACCTGTTCCTCTTCGGAGAAAGCTTCCCCCAGCTTGCCCATTTTTACATATTTTGCAATATCATCCACGCCTTCGTTGCCGAACTGAGAGTCATACAGACGCTGCACCACGTCATAAACATACAGACCGTCCTGTGCCTTTGTTGTGGATTTGATGTTCCAGATAATGAGCTTTTTGCCCAGTGCCTGAGAGATGGCTTCTGCCAGCATGGTTTTGCCTGTGCCGGGCTCTCCTTTGATAAGCAGGGGCTTTTCCAGTGCGATGGCAATGTTTACGGAGCGCATCAGTTCTTCACTGGCTACATAGTCCTTGCTGCCTTGAAATTTCATATTCATAATGGTTTATCCGCCTTTCGTCATTATTTTTACGATGGTACAATATCCTTATTTTATGGGCATCAGAGGACATTGTCAATAGAGAAGGTAGGAATTAACGGAGGGAGAAAAAAAGAAAAAGGATAACTCTCCTGTGGGAGGGTTATCCTTTTGGTTGCTTTGGCTTATCTTACTTCCAGTCCTGCCAGTCTTGCCATTTCCAGAATAGAGGATTTGGAAACCTTTTTGCCTTTATAGTCGATCAAATCGTCCATGCTGCCTGTAAAGATATCTGCAGGTTCATATTTTTTCAGCACGATCATGTTTTCATCTACGAATATTTCCAGAGAATCCTTGATTTCGATACCCATATTACGGCGCAGCTCGATGGGCAGTACCACTCTTCCCAATTCGTCTACTTTTCTGACAATTCCTGTTGATTTCATTCGATCAAATCCTCTCTGCATATATGTCGTTAAGTTG
>JAUNCB010000345.1 GCA_030526765.1 Bacillota bacterium | reverse complement strand
TGCTTTTTCCTTACCTTCTTTTGCTACGATCTCCTGAATGAAATATACAACCTGCAGGTTTGTATCGAATGCCAGATGGATCGCTTCCATCATCAGCGCATCAGGGATTTCGTCTGCGCCTGCTTCGATCATCATAACCTTATCTTCCTTGGAAGATACTGTCAGATTCAGTTTTGTTGTTTCTCTCTGTTCTGCTGTGGGGTTTACCACCAGCTGACCGTCACAGTAACCAATGTTTACGGAAGAAACGGGATCTGTGAAGGGAATATCGGAAATATTCAGTGCCAGAGAAGCACCGATCATTGCCAGCACCTCGGGGGAGCAGTCCTGATCTACGGACATTACTGTTGCAACGATAGCAACATCATTTCTGTAATCCTTGGGGAACAGAGGACGCAGAGGTCTGTCGATACATCTTGCTGTCAGAACAGCCTTTTCGGAAGGTCTGCCTTCTCTTTTGATGAAACCGCCGGGGATCTTACCAACAGAGTACAGTCTTTCTTCGTAGTCGATAGACATGGGGAAGAAATCGATCCCGTCTCTGGGCTTATCGGATGCGGTTGCTGTTACCAGAACAGTTGTATCGCCGTAACGCATCAGTGCTGCGCCGTTTGCCTGTTCTGCCACTCTGCCGATTTCTGCTGTCAGTGTTCTGCCAGCCAGTTCCATGGAATAGCTTCTAAACATAATCATTCTCCTTTTCCTGAATGTCGTTTTTCGCACCATAGATCTTCAGCTTTATCCACAGCCTGTCCCGATTATGGACAAAGCTGGAAATCTATAGTGCACCTGCTTTAGTTACATTTTTCTTAATAGAAAATAAGGGAGGATTGCTTGGATCCTCCCTTTGGTTATCATCTGTGAATTACTTTCTCAGACCCAGTTCTGCTACGATTGCACGGTATCTTTCGATATCGATTTCTTTCAGGTAGTTCAGCAGGCCTCTTCTCTGACCAACCATTTTCAGCAGACCACGTCTGGAGTGGTGATCTTTTTTGTGCATTTTCAGGTGGTCTGTCAGCATAACGATTCTTGCTGTCAGCAGAGCGATCTGTACTTCGGGAGAACCTGTATCGTTAGGTGTTCTGCCGTGTTTTGCGATGATTTCCTGTTTGTTGATTGTGTTTGCCATTGTTTTTTCCTCCTTAAAGAAATAATTGTTTTCTTTTTTTCTGTAATCCCCAAAAACTAAGTAATGGTCGGAGTGTCCGAAAACTGAGTCTTGGTTTTACAACATTAGTATATTACCACACAGGGTTTCTCTTTGCAAGGAAAATCCTTGATTTTTTCTGTATTTTTCCTAAAAAATACACTTTTTTCTCTCTGTCCTTCCCCTAGGAAGCTCTGTTCTTTTCTGGTGTCATTTCCAGCTGTGAAAGGATGATCGCACCAAAAACAACCGCAAAGCCGATCCCCATACGCAGGGTGATGGTTTCTCCGTACAGAAGAACGGAAAACAGTACCCCGAATACAGATTCCAGACTCAGCACGATGGTTGCCACCGTCGGATTGGTATGCTTCAGACCAAAGGTCTGCAGACTCAAGGCACCGGCTGTG
Source organism: Bacillota bacterium (assembly GCA_030526765.1). Classification (GTDB taxonomy): domain Bacteria; phylum Bacillota; class Clostridia; order Lachnospirales; family Anaerotignaceae; genus Anaerotignum_A. The sequence goes on along the minus strand of JAUNCB010000345.1, from coordinate 54 downwards.
GAAAATACCGCCAGATACAGGATATTTCCTGCCGCATTCATGGATATGGTTTCC
>JAUNCB010000072.1:5961-6172 GCA_030526765.1 Bacillota bacterium | reverse complement strand
GGAGTACACACGGAAGAATGCCAGTTTACCAACGAAGGGGTCATTCATTACTTTGAATACCAGAGCAGAGAAAGGTTCTTCGTCGGAAGCATGTCTTTCGATTTCTTCGCCTGTTGCAGGGTCTGTACCCTTGATTGCAGCGATATCTGTAGGAGCGGGCATGTATTCGATAACGCCGTCCAGCAGTTTCTGTACGCCTTTGTTTCTGTAT
>JAUNCB010000072.1:0-5933 GCA_030526765.1 Bacillota bacterium | reverse complement strand
GAACCGCACATTACGGGCATCAGTTCACAGTTGATGCATGCTTTACGCAGAGCAGCTTTCAGTTCTTCTTCGGAAATTTCTTCTTCTGCGAAGAATTTTTCCATCAGTTCTTCATCTGTTTCTGCGATTGTTTCTACCATGATCGCTCTGTATTCTTCAGCCTGATCCATGTAGTCTGCAGGGATATCTTCTTCATCTACTTCTGTACCTGTAGCGTTTTCATAGTAGTAAGCTTTCATCTTCATCAGGTCGATGATGCCTTTGAAATCGCTTTCAGCACCGATAGGCAGAGTAACTGCTACGGGATGGCAGCCCAGTCTGTCTACGATGGATTTCATGGAACCGAAGAAGTCAGCACCCATGATGTCCATTTTGTTAACGAAGATCATACGGGGTACTTTGTAGTTATCAGCCTGTCTCCAAACTGTTTCTGTCTGAGGTTCTACACCGCCCTTTGCGTCCAGTACGCAAACAGCGCCGTCCAGTACACGCAGGGAACGTTCTACTTCTACTGTGAAGTCAACGTGACCGGGTGTATCGATAATGTTGATTCTATTGTCGTTCCAATGACATGTTGTCGCAGCGGATGTGATTGTGATACCTCTTTCCTGTTCATGCTCCATCCAGTCCATTGTAGCTGTACCTTCGTGTGTGTCACCGATTTTGTAGTTACGGCCTGTGTAGAACAGAATACGTTCAGTCAGAGTTGTCTTACCAGCATCGATGTGCGCCATGATACCAATATTTCTGGTTCTTTCCAGAGGGTATTCTCTGTTTGCCACTGTGGAATCCTCCTTTTTTAGTCATAATCGGGTTTATGGAAAGACTATTTGATAGCCTTTCCATATTTCCCTGTTTCCATTCGGTTATATGCAATAGCCGACTGCTGTGCAGCCGATAATTTTTGTAAGCGTAAATCTTACCATTTGAAATGGGAGAAAGCTTTGTTTGCTTCTGCCATTTTGTGCATTTCGTCTTTTCTCTTGCAAGCGCCGCCGGCGTTGTTCAGAGCATCCAGGATTTCGCCTGCCAGACGATCTACCATTGTTTTTTCGCCACGTTTTCTGGAATACAGTGTGATCCATCTCAGACCCAGTGTCTGTCTTCTTTCAGGTCTGATTTCCATGGGAACCTGGTATGTTGCACCACCAACACGGCGTGCTTTAACTTCCAGTACAGGCATTACATTACCCAGAGCTTCTTCGAAAGCTTCCAGAGCGTTTTTACCTGTTTTTTCTGCTACTTTATCAAATGCACCGTAAACGATCTTTTCAGCTACACCTTTTTTACCGTCCAGCATGATGCTGTTGATCAGCTTTGTCACCAGCTTGCTGTTGTAAATAGGATCGGCCAAGACCTCTCTTTTTGCTACATGTCCTTTTCTAGGCACGATTCTTCCCTCCTTGATGAATAAAAACTATTCTCGGTACTTCACGGCTCTTGTGCCGTGTTTTCATGCCTTATCTTCGTCAACGTATATCTCGTCTAAGCAATCGCAGATTGTATTGATCTATATAAGGCATTTCCAATAATGTCTTTGTGTTGTGTTAACTTGCTTCGTTCCGCAGAGAATTACTTCTTAGCTGCTTTAGGACGTTTTGCGCCGTATTTGGAACGAGCCTGCATTCTGTTTGCTACACCAGCTGTATCCAGAGTACCTCTAACGATGTGGTAACGTACACCGGGAAGGTCTTTTACTCTACCACCTCTGATCAGAACAACAGAGTGTTCCTGCAGGTTGTGGCCTTCACCGGGGATATATGCTGTAACTTCGATACCGTTGGACAGACGAACTCTGGCAATTTTTCTCAGAGCAGAGTTAGGCTTCTTAGGTGTGGAAGTTTTTACCGCTGTACAAACGCCTCTTTTCTGAGGAGAGGATACGTCTGTAGCTTTTTTCTGCAGGGAGTTCAGACCTTTCTGCAGAGCGGGTGCTGTAGATTTTTTCTCAACAGTTTTTCTGCCTTTTCTTACTAACTGGTTAAATGTAGGCATTAACTGCACCTCCTTATAAAATAATACATCTGCAAATTGCAATCATTCTTTCATTGTTTCCGCCTCACGGACTCGCTTAGAAAAGCCCCTGAAGCCGGACACTAGAAAATATTATCATCGACAAAATCAAAAGTCAAGGATTTTTCTTTGATTTTACAGGTTTTTTCCCCACTTTTTCACACTGTCTTTCCTCGAAAAACACTCGTCCCGAAAAGAAAGATTTTTGTCGCTGATCCCCTTTTCACAGCCCCATGAAAAAACAGCCACAGACCTTTTGGTCCATGGCTGCTCCTTTTTCATGCTTTTCCTTCTTTATTATTAGGAAGGACTTTATCAGATCATTTCATCCTCATCGATCAGGATTTCTTCTTCTGCAGGTGCCGCTTCTTCCGTCACTGCTTCCTCCTGACCTTCTGCCACGATGTCAATGTTTCTGTATCTTGTCATACCGGTACCGGCAGGAATCAGCTTACCGATACATACATTTTCCTTCAGGCCGATCAGTGGATCGATCTTGCCCTTGATGGCAGCTTCTGTCAGAACTCTTGTTGTTTCCTGGAAGGAAGCTGCGGACAGGAAGGAATCTGTAGCCAGGGATGCCTTTGTGATACCCTGCAGTACTCTGGTACCCTTTGCAGGCTCTTTGCCTTCTGCTTCCATCGCTGCATTTGTGTTTTCAAAGGTCAGCCAGTCAACCAGAGAGCCGGGCAGGAAATCTGTATCGCCGTTTTCTTCGATCTTAACGCGTTTCAGCATCTGACGAACGATAACTTCGATATGCTTGTCACTGATTTCTACACCCTGCAGACGGTATACACGCTGTACTTCCTGGATCATATAGTCCTGAACGCCTCTCAGGCCTTTGATCTTCAGGATATCGTGAGGGTTCACGCTACCTTCTGTGATTTCATCACCGGCTTCGATCACATCACCGTCATATACTTTGATTCTGGAACCGTAAGGAATCAGATAATCCTTTGTTTCGCCTGTTTCCATATTTGTAATGATCACTTCGCGCTTTTTCTTTGTATCGCTCAGTGTAACTCTGCCGCCAAATTCCGCAATGATCGCAAGACCCTTGGGTTTTCTTGCTTCAAACAGTTCTTCGACACGAGGAAGACCCTGTGTGATGTCATCGCCGGCGATACCGCCTGTGTGGAAGGTACGCATAGTCAGCTGTGTACCGGGTTCACCGATGGACTGTGCTGCGATGATACCTACGGATTCACCGATTCTTACATATCTGCCGGAAGCCATGTTTGCACCGTAGCATTTTGCACAGATACCTACTTCGGAACGGCATGTCAGAACGGTTCTGATCCATACCTTCTTCACGCCTGCTTTTTCCACTGCTTCAGACTGATCCACTGTGATCATGGTATCAGCAGGAACAAGGATCTCACCTGTTTCGGGATGGATGATATCGTAAGCAGACCATCTGCCGCGGATACGATCCGCCAGACCTTCGATCACTTCATTGCCGTCCATGAAGGCAGCAATTTCCATGCAGGGTGTTTCAATATCTCTGCCGTCACAGCAATCCCATTCTCTTACGATAATTTCCTGGGATACGTCTACCAGACGACGGGTCAGGTAACCGGAGTCGGCTGTCTTCAGCGCTGTATCTGTCAGACCTTTACGCGCACCGTGAGCGGAAATGAAATATTCCAGTACGGACAGACCTTCACGGAAGTTCGCTTTGATGGGCAGCTCGATGATGCCGCCGTTGGGGGATGCCATCAGACCACGCATACCTGCCAGCTGTTTGATCTGTCTGTTGGAACCACGGGCACCGGAGTTTGCCATCATATAAATGTTGTTATATTTACCCAGACCTGCCAGCAGTGCCGCTGTGATCTTATCATCGGCAACGTTCCATGCTTCGATAACCTTCTGGTGACGTTCTTCATCTGTCATCAGACCATGGCGATATTTTCTTGTGATCATATCAACCATTTCTTCTGCCTCTGCCAGATATTCCACCTTTTCCTTAGGAATTTCCATATCGGATACGGATACTGTCATAGCCGCTCTGGTGGAGAATTTGTAACCCAGAGATTTGATCTTATCCAGAACTGCTGCTGTTTCTGTTGCACCGCAGCGGTTGATACATTTATTGATGATCTTACCGATAGCCTTCTTGTCTACCAGGAAGTCAACTTCATAATTGAATTTTGTTTCCGCATCTGTTCTGTCTACATAGCCCAGATTCTGGGGAATCGCTTCGTTAAAGATGATGCGGCCTACTGTTGTTTTTACCATTCTGGATTCGGTCACGCCATCGAATTCCATGGTTCTTCTTACTTTGATCACTTCATGCAGGTAAACCTGATGGTTATCATAAGCCAGCATTGCCTCTTTTTCATCTTTGAATGTCTTGATGATGATATCCCCTGCTCTTCTGATCACGTTGCCTTCTGCATCCAGCAGATCTGCTTCATAAGTTTCATTCAGGTCTTCTCTTTCCAGTGTCAGGTAGTACATACCCAGGATCATATCCTGAGAGGGTACTGTTACAGGCGCACCATCGGAGGGTTTCAGCAGGTTGTTGGGGGACAGCAGCAGGAAACGACATTCCGCCTGTGCTTCCACACTCAGAGGAACGTGTACCGCCATCTGGTCACCGTCAAAGTCGGCGTTATACGCTGTACATACCAGTGGATGCAGTTTGATCGCACGGCCTTCTACCAGAACGGGTTCAAACGCCTGAATACCCAGTCTGTGCAGTGTCGGCGCACGGTTCAGCATAACAGGATGCTCTCTGATAACCTCTTCCAGAATATCCCATACTTCTGTCTGCAGTCTTTCCACCATTCTCTTAGCGGATTTGATGTTATGTGCCAGACCATCTTCCACCAGTTTCTTCATTACGAAGGGCTTGAACAGTTCGATCGCCATTTCCTTAGGAAGACCGCACTGGTAAATTTTCAGTTCGGGACCTACTACGATTACGGAACGGCCGGAGTAGTCAACACGTTTACCCAGCAGGTTCTGTCTGAAACGGCCCTGCTTACCTTTCAGCATGTCGGACAGGGATTTCAGAGGTCTGGATCCCGGACCTGTTACAGGTCTTCCTCTTCTGCCGTTGTCGATCAGTGCGTCAACTGCTTCCTGCAGCATTCTCTTTTCATTTCTTACGATAATATCGGGGGCACCCAGATCCAGCAGTCTTTTCAGACGGTTGTTTCTGTTGATTACCCTTCTGTACAGATCGTTCAGGTCACTGGTTGCAAATCTGCCGCCATCCAGCTGAACCATAGGACGGATATCGGGAGGGATAACCGGGATCGCATCCAGAATCATCCATTCAGGCTTATTGCCGGACAGACGGAAGCTTTCAATTACTTCCAGCTTTTTGATAATACGAACACGCTTCTGACCTGCAGTATCCTTCAGCTGTGCTTTCAGCTCTACGGATTCCTTTTCCAGATCGATATCCATCAGCAGCTTTTTGATCGCTTCTGCGCCCATTGCCGCTTCAAATCTTGCGCCGTATTTATCATATGCTTCTCTGTATTCTCTTTCTGTCAGAAGCTGTTTGTACTGCAGCTCTGTATCGCCGGCATCCAGTACAACATAGGAAGCAAAGTACAGAACCTTTTCCAGCGCTCTGGGGCTCATGGAAAGGATCAGACCCATTCTGGAGGGAATCCCCTTGAAATACCAGATATGGGAAACGGGTGCAGCCAGTTCAATGTGACCCATTCTTTCTCTTCTTACCTTTGCCTTTGTTACTTCAACGCCGCAGCGATCGCAGACAACGCCTTTGTAACGGATTCTTTTATATTTACCACAATGACATTCCCAGTCTTTTGTGGGCCCGAAAATTCTTTCGCAGAACAGACCGTCCTTTTCAGGTTTCAGTGTTCTATAGTTGATCGTCTCAGGTTTTTTAACTTCCCCTCTGGACCATTCATGGATTTTTTCGGGAGATGCCA
>JAUNCB010000344.1 GCA_030526765.1 Bacillota bacterium | reverse complement strand
TCTTATTTCATCCATTTCCCATCCATGATATCCTTCGCATCTCTGGTCAGAGGGAAGATATCCTTTTTCTCGATATATTTGATATCAAATTTTCTGTTCAGTGCCGCAAAATGCTTCAGACCAAAGGCAATACGATTCAGATAAGAATATACGCCCACTGCGCCTGTGCTGAAATCATTTGCTTCTTCACCGTAAATATTACGCAGTTCTCTCAGATCGGGGAAAATTTCATCCTTTGTGGAACCAAAACGCTGCAGTTCAACGGGCAGTGTTCCTGCTTCCATCAGTTCTCCCACCTTTTTCGCACTCATTGCAGCCGCCATTGCCGCACGGCAGATGCCTACGGTGCTAAGATAAGGTGCGCCCAGTGCCAGTGCTTTATAAACCTGATCCTCCATGGTGAAGCCGCCTGTCACTGCAATATGAGGCAGTGTCACGCCTTCTGCTTCCAGTCTTTCCATGATTTCATTCAGATAGCTCTGCATTACGCAGGTAGGCAGACACCATTCATTCATCATCTTGCAAGGGCTGTAGCCGGAGCCGCCGCCCGCACCGTCAAAGGTAACCATATCCACCTGCGCCGCCGCAGCGATCCGCAGAACATGTTCCAGATCGGCATAGTCATAGCCTGCCATCTTGAAATATACATTTTTCATGCCCATTTCCCGCAGTTCATTGATTCTGGGCACCAGATAGTTTTCATCCCACATGGGCAGTCTTGCATAGGAACGGAAATTTTCACCAAAGCCCGCATTATATCTTGCAACCACTTCAGGATCAGAAGGATCGGGCAGAACCAGCAGTCCCTGTTCCTGTGCTTTCAATGCTGCTTCCAGTGTTGCCAGTCTGTTTACAGGCTGTGTCCCCTTTGCAGACTGACCGAATTTGAATTCAATCGCTTCGCAGCCGCATTCCTTGATCGCATATTCGGGTACACCGATGCCGTCATCATCCACATTCACCTGCAGGATAATCTGTCCGTAGCCACGGTAATATTTGCGGAAGGCATCCAGAAATTCACCCAGCTTCGGGCAATGTACCACCTTGCCGTTTTCCAGCTTCAGTGTAGGATCCTTTGTTACCGCACCTTCCCCGATCACAGTCAGAACGCCTGCCATGGCAGCGCCGCCGAAATAATCCTGCCAGTTCAGCTTGATCAGCGCAGGCAGAATAATGGGTATTTTCAGTTTTACAGGATTGATCGTACCGATCTCTGTTTCCAGATTCACATCACGGATGGTTGCTTTATCGGAATCTGCTTCTGCACCCACTGCACCGAATACACGGCCATTGATATTGAAGTGAGAATAATCAATGGGATACATCTTTTCCGATGCCACCTGATTATCCCCTGTCGTAGTAGGATATACTGCATCTGCACCACGCACAGCGGAGATGCCGATCTCGCAGGTGCCGATACAATCTGCCGTACACATAGAGCACATACCGGAGAAGGGGCTCACATGGGCAGGATCGCGCAGTTTTGTACGATTGAAAGAAGAACCTAATAATGGACTATAAGACATAAACAAGACCTCCTTTTTCTTTGCGATACCTTTGTATTCAGCATAGCACTTTCGTCACCCCTTGTCAATTTATGCCAAAAAAGCATAAATTCCGTTCACA
>JAUNCB010000071.1 GCA_030526765.1 Bacillota bacterium | reverse complement strand
CAACAAGTTCCAGACCTACGTTCTGAACCTTGCCGTATCTCTGTTCCATTACTACAAAAATACCTTTGCTCATTGGACTTTCCTCCTATATCAAATCTACGATCAGATGATGAATTTTTCTTCCAGTTTTGCAACGATCGCTTCAACAGCCTGTTCGGGTGTCAGATCGTTCAGGATTGTACCAGCGCCTTTCACTTCTTTTGTGAAGGATTTGAATACGTTTGTGGGGGAACCTTTCAGACCGATCATGTCCAGTTCCAGTTTGTCCTTCAGATCTTCGAAGCCCAGAACTTTGATTTCTTTCTTATAAGCATCGAATACACCGCCGATGGACATATATCTGGGTGTTGCCAGTTCAGCGATTGCTGTCAGCAGGCAAGGTGTTTTGATTTTGATGATGTGGTAGCCATCTTCATACTGTCTCTTAACCACTACGTGATCTTCAGCAGCTTCGATGATTTCTTCTACATAGGAAACCTGAGGCAGGGACAGTTTTTCAGCGATCTGGGGACCAACCTGAGCTGTGTCACCGTCGATAGCCTGACGGCCTGTGATGATCATGTCATAGCCGATTGTTTCCAGAGCTGCAGCGATGATACCGGATGTAGCGTATGTATCGGAACCGCCGAATTCTCTTGCGGATACCAGATAAGCGTCATCACAGCCCATAGCCAGAGCTTCTCTCAGTGCAACGTCTGCCTGAGGGGGGCCCATGGAAACAACTGTTACTGTACCGCCCAGCTGTTCTTTGATTGTCAGAGCAGCTTCGATACCTGTTTTGTCATCGTGGTTGATGATGGAAGGTACGCCGTCACGGATCAGTGTGCCTGTTTTAGGGTCGATTTTAACTTCTACTGTATCGGGTACCTGTTTGATACAAACTAAGATTTTCATAGGAATCCATTTCTCCTTCCGTTTCTTAAATGTGCTTATGTTCTTGGATTATTTCAGTTTCATCCAGCTGGAGATAACCATTTTCTGAACTTCGGATGTACCTTCGTAGATTTCTGTGATCTTCGCGTCACGCATCATTCTTTCTACGGGGTAGTCTCTTGTGTAGCCGTAACCACCGAACAGCTGTACACATCTTCTTGTGATATCAGAAGCTGTGGAACCAGCATAGTATTTGCACATTGCGGACAGGTGGCTGTAAGGTCTGCCAGCATCTTTTTCACATGCTGCTTTGTAAACCAGCAGTTTAGCTGCTTCTGCTTTTGTAGCCATGTCAGCCAGTTCGAACTGTGTATTCTGGAACTGACCGATCTTTTTGCCGAACTGTTTTCTTTCCATTACATATTTCACACATTCGTCGATCGCACCCTGCATGATACCCAGAGCCTGAGAAGCGATACCGATACGGCCGCCGTCCAGTGTCTGCATAGCGATCTTGAAGCCCTGGCCTTCTTTGCCCAGCATGTTTTCCTTGGGAATTCTGCAGTTTTCAAAGATCAGGTCGCAAGTAGCGGAACCACGGATACCCATTTTTCTTTCTTTTTTACCAACGGAGAAGCCAGGTGTGCCTTTTTCTACGATGAAAGCAGAGATGCCTCTGTTGCCTTTGGATTTGTCTGTCATAGCGATAACTACATAGATATCAGCATAGCCAGCGTTTGTGATGAATACTTTTGTACCGTTCAGTACATATTCGTCGCCATCCAGTTTAGCAGTTGTCTGCTGCATGGAGGAGTCTGTACCTGCGGAGGGTTCTGTCAGACCGAAAGCACCGATCTTTTCACCCTTAGCCAGGGGTACCAGATATTTCTGTTTCTGTTCTTCTGTACCGAAGTAGTAGATGGGGCCTGCACACAGGGATGTGTGAGCAGAAACGATAACTGCTGTTGTAGCACATACTTTACCCAGTTCTTCTACTGCCATAGCGTATGTCAGGTAGTTGCCGCCTGCACCGCCGTATTCTTTGGGGAAGGGAATACCCATGAAGCCGTATCTAGCCAGCTTGGGAATATTTTCCACAGGGAATCTTTCTTCTTCATCCAGTTCTTCTGCCAGAGGTTTTACTTCTGTTTCTGCAAATTTTTTGTACATTTCTCTCAGCAGATCCAGTTCTTTAGAAAATCCAAATTCCATAACTTTGTTTCCTCCTTAAAACGTTTGCTTTTAAATGATAACGTCATTTTCTATCAGAAACGGTTTTCGCCGTTCCATTTTCCTTTGTTCGTAAAAACATCAAAACCCGCGTTTTTTCCGTACCTTTTCAGTATAAATCTTTTTCATGCTTTTTTCTAGCATGTACCCAAAAAAATACAGCAAAAAAACTGACGAAATGTTTTATTCAACAAATTGACAGGAAAACCCTGCGTTTTTTTAATTAAGCTTCTTTCTTTTTGTTGTATTCTTCCAATTCAAGGATCGCATCCTTCAGCATACCTGCTGTGATTTCGTAAGGAACAACATCCATATCGTATCTCTTCATTGCCAGTTCCAGAACGGGATCCAGTTCTTCTACTGTGATTTCGATATCAGCCAGCTTTGTAGGCAGCTTCATACCTTTGTAGAAATCATAGAATCTGTCCAGCTTGTCATACTGTTTGTCCAGTGTCAGCAGAACCAGTGTGCCGTAGGAAACAACTTCACCATGTTTGTGTCTTGCTTCGATCTGGTGCAGTGTTGTGGATGCATTGAAGAAAGCGTGTGCTACGGATGTGTTGTATTTTGCGGAGTCAACCATGTTGGAAACCATACCTGTGTTGATGAAGATATCCAGCGCAACCTGTTCGATGGCTTTGGAAGGACGGTTGTTCTTACAGTCTTCGATTGCCTGAATACCGTATTTCAGCAGGGGTTCTGTACAGCATGCAGCCATAGCTACACCAGCCTGTTCTTCCAGTGTCAGTTCATCTTCTCTGCCTCTTGCGGAGAAAGTAACCTCTGCTTCTTTACTCATACCGTCACCGATACCTGCCCACAGGAAGGATACGGGTGCTTCTGCGATAACTGTTGTGGAGATGAAGATGTGTACAGGGGGTCTGTCTACACGGTACATGCATCTGAATGTATGGTCTTCATTGTAGTAGATACCCAGTGCGGAGTTACAAGCGCATGTGGATGCGATTGTGGGGAATGTGAAGTAGGGTTTGCCCAGATCACGTGCAACATATTTGCCTGTGTCGATGGCTTTACCGCCGCCCAGGCAGAATACCATGTCTGCATTTTTTACAGCATCCAGGTTTTCCAGTCTTTCACATTCTTCGAAAGATGCTTCGCCGCCAAACAGAACATATTCTACCTTTACAGAACCTTCTGCTGTTGCTTCATCGATATATTTTTTTGTAGCATTGATAGAAATTTCATCACTGATTACAACTGCTTTTGTGCCATAGGGAGAGCATACCTTTTCGATATCATAGTACGCATCTTCACCTGCGGAATAACCGGGATAAAAAACAGTAATTGCCATAATTGCATTCCTCCTAAAATAAGATCGTTAAAAGCTGTCCGATTTTGAATCTTTTCCGCTCTGCCTTCGCAGAGCCTGTCCTTCACGGATGACCGGGGAAATTCTGTACTTTTCCCAGTATCTTCAGTATAGGAATGAAAAATCTCTTTGTCAACGAAATTGTTAAAAAATGAACAAGTTTGGTGATGTTTGACAAGAAAACAAATTAATAGGAAAAACTGCACAAAAAGCCTTTTATTTTTTGCATCTTTTCGCAGTACGAAACATCATTTTCCTTTCAGGAAACTTTTAGCCCTTTTTATTTGAAAATAAAACAAATCCGCATCAAAAAAGGAAGGAATGCCTTTCCCTGCGGCCTTCCTTCCTGCCTTTTTTCCCGTATTTTCTCTTTATTTCCCGATCAGCTTCTGGCGAAATAGTGGCACATAGACCAATTTCGATCCTTTTCTGACACTTTCCATCAGAGAGATGCTCCTGACAGAAACCGTGATCGGCTCCATCTTCACGCTTCTCTGCACATCCTGAAAGCTGCGGTGGGGCTCCACCTCTCTGCCCAGCGTGATATGAGGGCTAAGCCCCTTTCTCTCTCTGGCAAAGCCCTGCTGCTCCAGAGATTTTTCCAGTGTGCTGAATAAGCGCTGCAGATGATTGCTCCGCTCCAGCCCCGCCCAAAGGATGCCCTTTGTGCCTCTTGGGAAAAAACCGATCTTATCTATGGTAAACGAAAAGGGTCTGTTGCGGCGGGCTGTTTCATAGATCGCCTGCTGCAGATAATCCAGATCATCCTCTCCCACTTCTCCCAGAAAATGCAGGGTCAGATGAAAATTTTCCTTTGGCGTATAATTTCCTCTGCGGCAGAGCTTCTCCGTTTCCGTCTGTATCTCTGCCAGCTGATCCCTGATTTCTTCTTCCAGTTCAATGGCAATAAATGTTCTCACATGCTCACCTCCTTATTTTGATAGGATAGAAGAAAAAGCTCCCGATGCTGCCATCAGGAGCTTTTATGGTTATTTGTAATTATTTTACCAGAGCCAGTGCTTTTTCCACTACGTTTTCCACAGTGAAACCGAAATCCTTGAACAGCAGACCTGCAGGCGCGGATGCACCGAAATCATTCATGCAGATGATATCGCCGTCCATGCCGATATATTTATGCCAGCCGAAATCGGAAGCTGCTTCCACAGCCAGTCTTGCACGTACAGCCTTGGGCATTACGCTTTCCTTATATTCTGCGTCCTGTGCTTCATACAGTTCCCAGCAAGGCATGGAGATTACTCTCGCCTTTACGCCTTTTGCTGCCAGTTCGTCAAAGGCTTTGTAGATCAGTTCCACTTCGGAACCGGAAGCCATCAGCAGAACATCAGGTGTACCTTCGCAGTCTCTCAGCACATAAGCACCCTTCAGTGCGCCTTTGCCTGTGCCTTCCAGTGCGGGCAGATTCTGTCTGGACAGAACCAGACCGGTAGGTGTTGTTTTGCTTGCCAGTGCTGTATACCAGCCCGCTGCTGTTTCTCTTGTATCGCAGGGACGGAATACATTGTAGTTAGGCAGGCTGCGCAGCATTGCCATATGTTCGATGGGCTGATGGGTAGGACCGTCTTCGCCAACGCCGATGGAGTCGTGTGTCAGAATGGAGATCACAGGCAGACCCATCAGAGATTCCATTCTCAGACCTGCTTTCATATAGTCAGCAAATACGAAGAAGCCTGCGATGTAAGGTCTTACACCGCCGTGTACTGCCATACCGTTTGCCATTGCTGTCATAGCAAATTCGCGGATACCGAAATGTACGTTGGAGCCTGTTGCATTTTCCTTGCTGTAGTATTCTCTGTCCTTCATCAGGGATTTATTGGAAGGAGCCAGGTCAGCGGAGCCGCCGAACAGGTTGGGAACCACTTTTGCAACCTTCTGCAGCACTTTTTCGGATGTTGCACGAGTTGCGATGTCGCCTTCATCTTTCCAGAAGTCTTCGTCTGCCAGCAGGTCAACGGGCAGTTCGTCGCTGTGCCATACAGCGTATTCCTTTGCCAGTTCGGGATATTTTTCAGCATAAGCCTTGAACATTTCATTCCAGTCTGCTTCTGCTTTTGCACCTGCAGCATTGATTTCTGCAATGTGTGCTTTCACTTCTTCAGGTACATAGAATGCTTCTTCGTAAGGCCAGCCCAGATTTTCTTTTGCCAGTTTGATTTCTTCGTCACCCAGAGGTTCGCCGTGGGCAGATGCCTTGCCCTGTTTGTTGGGCGCACCGTAGCCGATCTGTGTTTCGATCTTGATGATGGAGGGCTTATCCGCAGCCTTTGCTGCTTCGATCGCCGCTGCGATGGCTGCAACATCGTTGCCGTCAGCCACTTCCTGTGTATGCCAGCCATAAGCATCAAAGCGTTTCAGCACGTCTTCCGCAAAAGCAGTTGCTGTATCGCCTTCGATGGTGATGTGGTTGGAATCATACAGCAGGATCAGTTTGTTCAGACCCATTGTGCCTGCCAGAGAAGCCGCTTCGGAAGCAACACCTTCCTGCAGACAGCCGTCACCGCACAGAACGTATGTATAGTGGTCTACAACCTTAAATTCGGGTGTATTGAATTTTGCTGCCAGATGGCTTTCTGCCAGAGCCATACCTACAGCGTTCGCGATACCCTGACCCAGAGGGCCTGTTGTCACTTCAACGCCTGTTGTATGTTTGTATTCGGGGTGACCGGGTGTCAGGGAGTTTCTCTGACGGAAATTCTGCAGATCTTCGATGGTCAGACCGTAGCCGAATACATGCAGCAGGGAGTACAGCAGGGCAGAACCGTGACCTGCGGACAGGATGAATCTGTCTCTGTCATCCCATTTGGGGTTTGCGGGGTTACCCTTCATGCCTTTCCATGTTGTGTAA
>JAUNCB010000070.1 GCA_030526765.1 Bacillota bacterium | reverse complement strand
GATCTTCTGCAAAGAGCAGACCATGCTCATCGGTGGCACGGTCGGGGGTGCAGTATTCGATCAGGGTCTCCAGATCCTCTGTGAGGGGGTGCGCTTCCGTAGAAAAGCCCAGCAGAGAAAAGCTGTATTCCGAGATGAATTCTTCGTCGGACTGCTCCTCTGCGGGTTTTGTCCGCATCACATAGGCATATTCGGTTCTGTCATCCTCCTCATGGGAAAAATCCAGAGAGAGGATATTGGCGGGGGAAAGGATGGTTTCGTTTGCCAGTGCAGAATGATACCATTTGCCAAAGGCAAGGGGTGCCGCATCCAGAAGGGGGCGGCGGCAGGGAGCGTCCATCTTTTGCCGCATATTTTCGTATCCGTCAAGAAACATGCCCAGAAGGGGTGCATGCTTCACTTTTACGGGTTTTTCTGTTTTCATCATCATAACTCCTTTTTTGCAGCTTCCCGCTGCAAAGCATCCGTTCTATTCTAACAGAAAAGCGACGCTATGGAAACGAAAAAGCGAAAAAAAGGCGGATTTCGTCGAAAAAACATCCAAAAAAAGAAGGAAAACAGGAGCTTTTCCTATGAGAATGACAAAACTTTTTCTGTGGTGGACATTTTTTGTATTTTGTACTTGCAAAGGCGGGATTTTTATGATATATTCCTTGTGTCGAATACAAATGTTTTTATAAGAAAAACAGGAGGATTGCCCTATGAGAGAGGACAAAAATTACTATATTGTAGACAAAACTGTGCTTCCTGAGATCTTTCTGAAGGTCATGGAAGTGAAAAATCTCTTGGAAAGCAAGAAGGAAAAAACTGTGCAGGATGCCGTAAATAAGGTGGGTATCAGCCGCAGTGCTTTTTATAAATATCGTGACGCAGTCCATCCTTTGTATGAAAATACCAGAGGGAAGACTGTGACGGTATCCATGAATCTGGATCACACGCCGGGGCTGCTCTCCTCTGTGCTGAACAGCGTGGCGGGAGAAGGCGCCAATATTCTGACCATCAATCAGACGATTCCCATCAATGGCATCGCCAATGTGACACTGTGCATCGAAACCAATGAGATGCAGGGGGAATTCAGCCGTCTGATCAATAAGATAGAAGGTCTGCAGGGGGTACAGTCTCTGCGGATCATTGCAAGAGAGTAAGGAGAAGGCAAGAGCGGAAATTATTAGAAATGCAGGCGGCTGCGATGCGGCCGCTTCCTATTGTTCACAGGAGGATTTATTATGATTCATATTCGTATTCCGGCAACATCCGCCAACATGGGCCCCGGCTTTGACAGCATCGGTATTGCGGTGGAGCTGTATAATCATATCTGGGTGGAGGAGATCCCCGAAGGGCTCATGATCGAAGTGAAGCGCAAGCAGGAGATCGAGGTGCCTAAGGACGAAACAAACCTGATCTATCAGACAATGAAATATTTCTATGACCAGAAGGGTCTGAAAATGCCCTGTGTGAGAATCGTGCAGGAGGACTTTATTCCCATGATTCGCGGTCTTGGCAGTTCTGCGGCATGTATCGTAGGCGGTCTGTTTGCGGCAAATGCGCTGGCAGGCAATATTGCGGAAAAGGAAGAACTGGCACAGATGGCGGCAAAGCTGGAGGGACATCCCGATAATTCCAATCCTGCCATCTTTGGCAGCATGGTTGTAGGGGCACAGGATGATAATGGCATGAAACATGTGCGTCTGGAGTTGCCGAATGACTTATTATTTGCTACAATGGTTCCGAATTTCCCTGTTTCCACCCATGATTCCAGACGGGTGCTGCCCGATGCCTATTCCAGAGGGGATATGGTGTTCAATGCATCCCGCGCGGCACTTTTGGTGGCAAGCATGATGACAGGGAAATATGAGAATTTTGATATGTCCATGGAGGATCGTGTGCATCAGCCTTATCGGGCGCAGCTGATCCCCGGCATGCATGAGATTTTTGCCCATGCCAAGGAATTTGGTGCGGTTGCCAGCTATCTGAGCGGTGCAGGCTCTACGCTGATGGCAATGGTAACAAAAGATAAGGCAGAGGCATTTGAAAGTAAAATGTCCGAATATTTAGGCACACTGGAGCATGGCTGGAAGCTGAGCCTGCTGCAGGCGGATATGCAGGGTGTGCTGGTTGAAACGGAATAACGGGAGGTATGGAAAATGTTGATCGTGCAGAAATACGGCGGAAGCTCCGTCGCAGATGCGGAAAAGGTGCTCAATGTTGCAAAGCGCATCATGAGAACAAGAATGGAAGGACATGAGGTGGTAGTTGTACTGTCTGCTCAGGGCAAAACAACGGATGGTCTGATCGCAAAGGCGAAGGAGATCAACCATAAGCCCAGCCGCAGAGAAATGGATATGCTTCTTTCCACAGGGGAACAGCAGTCCGTTGCCCTGATGGCAATGGCGATCAGTGCCATTGGCGGCAGAGCGGTATCTCTGAATGCGGCACAGGTTGGGATCGAAACAACGAATACATACAGCAATGCCCGTATCCGTACTATCCATACGGAGCGTATTGAAAATGAACTGGAAGAGGGCGGCATCGTTCTGGTAACAGGCTTCCAGGGTGTGAACGGCATTGGGGATACAACAACACTGGGCCGCGGCGGCTCGGATACCTCTGCAGTAGCACTGGCAGCTGCACTGGGGGCAGACATCTGTGAAATCTACACAGATGTAGAGGGTGTTTTCACAGCAGATCCCCGTGTGGTGCCGGATGCGGTAAAACTGGATGAGATCAGCTATGACGAAATGCTGGAGCTGGCATCTCTGGGTGCGAAGGTTCTGCATCATCGTTCTGTTGAGGTTGCGAAAAAATATAATGTGAAGCTGGTGGTACGTTCCAGTATGTCTGAAGCGGAAGGTACTGAGGTTAAGGAGGAAACAAAGATGGAAAGAATGCTGGTTAGCGGTGTTGCAGCGGATAAAAAGGTTTCTCGTATTTCTGTTATGGGCATCAAGGATGAACCCGGTAAAGCCTTTGAGATCTTCGATCTGATGGCAAGAGAAAAGGTAAGCGTTGATATTATCCTGCAGTCTGAAGGTGCAGACGGCAGACAGAATATTTCCTTTACCATCGGTGAGGACGATCTGGATATTGCCCTGAAGGCACTGGAGAAAAACAAAGGCCGTCTGACAGCACAGGAGATCCTGCATGATGAAAAAACAGCAAAGCTGTCTATCGTTGGTGCAGGTATGGCGACAAACCCCGGTGTTGCGGCAATGTTCTTTGAAGCAATGTATGATGCAGGGGTAAATATTCAGATGATCTCCACATCCGAAATCAAGATCACAGTTCTGATCGCCAGAGATGATATTGATGTTGCCATGAAAGCTGTTCATGACAAATTTAAAATGGCTTCTGTAAATATGAGAAAAGAAAGAGATCTGGATTAAAAGATATCTTTCCAAAACAAAAGGGCTATCAACGGATAGCCCTTTTGTTATGCTTATTTTTTACGGCATGCACCGCAGGTACCATAAAGGATCAGCTGTTCACAGTCAATATCGAAATCCAGATCCGGCACCAGTTTTTTGGTTACCTCAGTCAGCTCTGTTTTCTGCAGATCCTCCACCTTGCCGCAAACCTTGCATACGGTATGGGGGTGGCAGCGAACCACAGCATCATAACGGGAGCTGGACTCACCAACATTCAGCTCCTGTACCAGCCCCAGCTGTTTAAAGGAGTCCAGTGTTTTATAGACAGTGGCAAGGCTCATGGTAGGGTTGGATGGCTCCAGTGCTTTATAGATCATTTCCGCATTGGGATGCTCGTGGGTACTCATGAGCATATTATAAACGGCGATACGCTGCGGAGTTACCTTCAGACCTTTTTCTCTCAGACTTTGTGCAGTTTCTTTCATAAGGATCACACCTCCTGCAAACAATAACTATTGTTATTTAATAATAATAGACATTATCCGTTGCGTCAATAGTAAAATCTACTAAAATGCAAGGGATTTGTTGTTTTTTCCGACAGACAAGGCTGTTGTTATTTTATTTTCTCTGTGTTATCATGGTTCACAGAAGAAAGGAAGGATGCGAAATGCATATTGTTTTGCTGGAGCCGGAGATCCCGCAGAATGCAGGAAATATTGCCCGCACCTGTGCGGTAACCAATTCGGTGCTGCATCTGATCAAGCCGCTGGGGTTTTCTGTGGAGGATAAATATCTGAAGCGGGCAGGGCTGGACTACTGGAAGCTGCTGGACATTCGGTATTATGAGAATTTTCAGGATTTTCGTGAAAAAAATCCCGATGCAAAAATCTGGATGGCATCCACAAAGGCACGTCATGTTTATGCAGATGTAACCTTTGGGGAAAATGATTATGTTATGTTCGGGCGGGAAAGTGCCGGTATCCCCGAAGAGATATTGATGGAAAACGAGGAGAATACCATTCGGATTCCCATGCTGGAGGCGGCACGCAGCCTGAATCTGTCCAATTCCGTTGCCATCATCATATATGAAGCCATGCGGCAGCAGGGCTTCCCCGGTATGCTCATGGAAGGACAGCTGCATCATCATAAATGGTAATAAAAATGACACTCTCGAAAGAGTGTCATTTTTTGTTTAGCTTAAAGACCGCCAAAGGTCTGAGGGCCTTTGGGCAGATCAAATGTAAATTCCTTCCACAGAACGATTTCGCCTTTTTGGAGGGATTTTTTTACATCAATGATGCGCTGGTTTCTGCTGCCGCGGAATTTCAGCTCCAGAGAGCGTTCAGCCAGAAGGAAAGGTCCGTCAATGAGGACATCGCTTTCCTGCACCAGTGCAAGCTTATCGGGGTCCTGTTCCGCAAAGAGTGCTTCCCAGGTATAGCCCGTATAGGTCCATACAGTCAGACCGCATTTGTGGGCGCCCTTTGCTAGTTCGGTGCATTCTCTAGGCTGCATGAAGGGGTCGCCGCCGGAGAGGGTAATGCCGTCCAGCAGGGGATTTTCTGCCATTACCGCAATGATTTCATCCGTATCGCCCCAGGAACCGCCGTTGGGGTCATGGGTCTGGGGATTATGGCAGCCGGGGCAGCCATGGGGGCAGCCCTGTGTAAATATGGTGAGGCGAATACCGGGGCCGTCTACGATGGAATCCCCGGTAATGCCGCTGAGGCTGATTTTCATAGTATCAATCTTCCTTTGCCTGCAGTTTTACTTCTGCTACGACGGAGTGTTTCACTCTGTCACGTACTTCTGCCCGTTTTGCGTTATTGAAACGATCCAGTGTGCCTACCAGATAGCCGGTGATACGGCGGATGCGCTGGAAGCCGTATTCGCCTTCGGTTTCCTTTCTGCCGCATTTGGGGCAGGTATCACCGATGATGCCGTTGAAGCCGCAGACAGGGTCACGGTCAACGGGATGGTTGATGGAGCCGTAGCCGATGCCCTGAGATTTCATATAACGGATCACCTTTTCGAAGGCATCCAGATTTGTGCTGGGATCGCCGTCCAGTTCAATGTAGGTGATGTGACCTGCGTTTGTCAGTGCATGGTAGGGTGCTTCCAGCTGGATCTTTTTATAAGCACTGATGGGATAGTGTACGGGAATGTGGAAGCTGTTTGTATAGTATTCTCTGTCTGTGATCCCTTCGATGGAGCCGAAGCGTTCTCTGTCCATGCGGACGAAGCGACCGCTCAGGCCTTCTGCGGGAGTTGCCAGCAGGGTAAAGTTCATTTTTGTTTTCTGTGTCATATCATCCAGACGCTTTCTCATGTGACCGATGATATCCAGACCCAGATTCTGTGCCACTTCGCTTTCGCCGTGGTGTACGCCCAGCAGCGCCTTCAGGGCTTCTGCCAGACCGATGAAGCCGATAGACAGCGTGCCGTGCTTCAGCACTTCACGCACCTCGTCATCATAGTTCAGTTTTTCACTGTCGATCCATACGCCTTCGCCCATCAGGAAAGGATAGTTGTGCACTTTTTTCTTTGCCTGGATTTCAAAGCGTTCCAGCAGCTGTTCGGCAACCAGATCGATCTTTCTGTCCAGCTCTGTGAAGAACCAGTCGATGTTTTTGTTTGCCAGAATAGCGATACGGGGCAGGTTGATGGAGGAGAAGCTCAGGTTGCCTCTGCCCAGTGTGATCTCTCTGTCGGGATCGTTCGCATTACCGATTACTCTGGTACGGCAGCCCATGTAAGCGATCTCTGTTTCGGGATGACCTTCTTTATAGTATCTGATGTTGTAGGGTGCATCCTGGAAGGAGAAGTTGGGGAACAGTCTCTTTGCGCTGCAGCGGCAGGCCAGCTTGAACAGATCATAGTTGGGCTCGCCGGGATTAAAGTTGATGCCTTCTTTTACACGGAAGATCTGAATGGGGAAGATGGCTGTTTCGC
>JAUNCB010000343.1 GCA_030526765.1 Bacillota bacterium | reverse complement strand
TGGATATTCTGCGGAAAAATCCAGTGTATTCCGCAGCCCTCTGACTGCAATAGATGCACCGATTTCCTTTGCAAAATCCACCAAAAGCCCCTGAAAGGAAGCCACCTCTACATTCTCAATGTGTTTTGTTGCCAATTCCAGATGATGTTTTCTTTCTTCTACCGTAAACAGCGATTTCTTGTTGGGGTTTTCCAGCACCGCCACGACCAGAACATCAAATAGCTTTGCTGCCCGCTCAATAATATCCATATGACCCAATGTCACCGGATCAAAGCTGCCTGCATAAATTGCTTTTTTCATTTTGTTTCCTCCAAGCCCAAGAACGTCAGTATCGTCGTCTTGTATGCTTTTTCACGCAGGATCTCCATTCCTGCCGGCGGTGTAAAAGGGATCTGCGCAGAACGCTCTGTGATCAGGTATCCCTCCTGTTTCAGAATACCCTTTTCCAGGATCTTCTGCAGCACAGGCTCATACAGCTCCGATGCATAAGGCGGATCCATGAAGATAATATCGAAATGCTTCTCCTCCGCCGAAAGCCTGTCCAGCGCAGCAAGCACATCGCCCTTTATGAGCCTTGCCCGATCGATGAGCTTTGTATGTCTGAGATTATCCTCTATCACCCTCTGACATTCCTGCGAATTTTCCACAAAAACCGCCTCTGCTGCACCTCTGGAGAGGGCTTCAATGCCGATGCCTCCACTTCCGGAAAAAAGATCCAGAAAACTGCACTCCGGCAGATCAAAGGCTATGATATTGAACAAAGTCTCTTTGATACGATCCGTCGTCGGTCTGGTTGCCAGCCCTTCGATGGTCTGCAAATTATGTCCTTTTGCTGCTCCTGCGATGACACGCATCTGTCTGCACCACCTAAAACACCTATTATTACACACTATATCATTCTGAGTATAGCAAAAAAGCGTTCAAAAAACAACCAAAAAACAGAAATCTGATGGTTTTTTCATGGAAACAGTAAAAGTGATTACATTTCCAGTGTCTTTCCTTCCAGATATCCGCTGACATGCGCCTGCAAAAGCCGATGCTCCTCCGCTTCCAGAAATCTGTCTTTTTTTAACAGTTCTGCCGCTGCGGACTGGGCTTCCTTCAGGATCGCCATATCCCGATACAGGTCTGCGATCTTCAGCTCCGGCAGCCCATGCTGACGGATCCCGAAAAATTCACCGGGCCCCCGCAGCTTCAGATCCTTTTCTGAAATCACAAAGCCGTCCTCCGATTCTGTCATGGTTTTCATACGTTCCTTTGCCACCTTGGTTTTTGTATCGCTGACAAGGATACAATAGGATTTTTCACTGCCTCGGCCCACTCTTCCCCGCAGCTGATGGAGCTGTGCCAGACCAAATCGCTCTGCATTTTCGATCAGCATAATGGTCGCATTCGGCACATTGATACCGACTTCAATTACCGTTGTGGAAACCAGAACATCGATCTTCCCTTCCGTAAAGGCATCCATGATCTCCTGCTTCTCTTTCGCCTTCATTTTCCCATGTACACAGGCTACACGGCATTCCTGCAGCGCCTCCGTCAATTCCTCTGTATACTGCAGAACGGATTGCACCTCCAGCTTTTCACTTTCTTCGATCATCGGACAGATCACATAGACCTGTCTGCCCTCTTTCACGTGCTTCTGTATAAAG
>JAUNCB010000342.1 GCA_030526765.1 Bacillota bacterium | reverse complement strand
CTGCGTGACTGGGTATTCTCCAGACAGAGATACTGGGGCGAACCCATTCCCATCATTCACTGTGAACACTGTGGCGCTGTTGCAGTTCCCGAGGATCAGCTGCCCGTTCTGCTGCCTGAGGTAGAATCCTATAAGCCTACAGATACAGGCGAATCTCCTCTGGCTCACATTGACGAATGGGTAAATACAACATGTCCTCAGTGCGGTGCGCCTGCGAAGCGTGAAACAAACACCATGCCTCAGTGGGCAGGCTCCAGCTGGTATTTCCTGCGTTATGTAGATAATCATAATGATAAAGAACTGGCAAGCATGGATGCACTGAAAAAATGGGCACCCGTTGACCTGTATGTTGGCGGTATCGAACATGCGGTTCTGCATCTTCTGTATGCTCGTTTCTATACAAAGGTTCTGTATGACTGTGGTGCAGTTCCCTTCGATGAACCCTTCACAAAGCTGTTCAATCAGGGTATGATCACAAAGAACGGCGGCAAGATGTCCAAATCCATCGGCAACGTTGTTTCTCCCGATGAACTGGTAGAAAAATACGGCTGTGACTCTCTGAGAATGTATGAACTGTTCGTAGGTCCTCCCGAACTGGATTGTGACTGGGATGACAGCGGTATCGACGGTGTATATCGTTTCCTGAACAGAGTATGGAAGATGGTTCATGCAAACAAAGATCTGAATAAAGCAGCATCCAAGGAAGAAGAATATATCATCAATAAGATGATCGTGGATGTTACAAACAGAGTAGAATCTCTGGCAATGAACACCATCGTTTCCACCTTTATGGAAGCAACCAATAAGCTGCTGGATGTAGCGAAAAAAGAAGGCGGCCTTTCCAAGGCAACACTGGAAACAATGGCAATCATGCTGGCTCCCTTTGCACCTCACATTGCAGAAGAAATGTGGCATGAAATGGATCACGAAAATTCTGTATTTGCAGCAGGCTGGCCCAAAGCGGATGAAAGCAAACTGGTTCAGGACAGCATCGAGATCGCTCTGCAGATCGGCGGTAAGCTGAGAGGCACACTGGCTGTTTCCACCAGCGCATCCAAGGATGAGGTTCTGGCACAGGCAAAAGAAACACTGGCTTCCAGAATTGAAGGCAAAACAATCGTAAAAGAGATTTATGTTCCCGGCAAGATCGTGAACCTGATCGTAAAATAATTAAACAGAAAAAAGGGCAGGGTTGAATAAGTACAACCCTGCTCTTTCCACTTGTGGAAAGGAGGGAGGATATGATCGGACTGCTTTATATGCATATCCATGCATTGGAGGAGGAAGCTGCATTTACAGCAGGGATGCATATGGTTTCATCGGAAAGAAGAGAAAAGGTAAGCAGTATAAAAAACCCTGTTTCAGCAAAGCTATCCCTTGCAGCCGGGATACTGCTTCAGCTTGCCATGAAGCGGATGGGCGCAGAGGGCGAAGAAATCAGATTTGGGAAGCACGGAAAGCCTATAGTAAACAGTACCAATGTTCATTTTAATCTCTCCCATTCCGGTTCCTATGCCGTTTGCGTCTATGGGGATATCCCTTTGGGCGTAGATATACAGAAGATAAAGGAACAGATCCCAAAACAAAGAGCAAGGATCCTTTCGCCCGAAGAGGAAGCTTACCTTTCCTGCAGCAAAGAGGCGGAAAAGCGTTTT
>JAUNCB010000341.1 GCA_030526765.1 Bacillota bacterium | reverse complement strand
TGCCGCACAGATCGCCGCCGAGGAGATCGGCAAGGTCAATGTCATCCCAACGATCACAGAAACAGCAATGCCCATGAAGAAGGGCTGCAGCTCCGTTGCCCATTTGATGGCATTGCCCACAGCACTTGCCGCCGCACCGATGGATGGCGCCCACCACATGGATAGCAATACCCCCACACAGATCGTAACAGAGGGTGTGACAATAATATCCACCTTTGTTTCTCGGGAAACCAGTTTCCCGCACTCTGCCGCAAAAATCGTGATGATCAGTACGGAAAGCGGGCCGCCCGCTCCCCCCAGACTATTCGCCGCAGCACCCACAGCCACCAGCGAAAACAGCACCAGCGGCGGGCATTTCAAGGCATAGCCAATGGCAACCGCCATGGCGGGGCCTGTGGCACTCTGGGCAAAATTTCCGATCTCCACCAGAACAGCAATATCCAACTGCTGCCCCAGTGTTTTCAGTATCGTACCGATCAGCAAGGATGCAAATAACCCCTGCGCCATGGCACCAAGGGCATCGATCCCATATCGCTTTGCCGAAAAAACAATGTCCTTTTTCAAAAGAAAAGCCTGCAATCCTTTTTTCTCTGTATTTTCCATATTTTCCTCCCCCATCCATCTTTACAGGTGACAAGACAATTCTGTTTTTATTATAGGGCATTTCTTCCGCAGCCGCAACCATTCCTTTCCTGTCCGCTCCATCTTCTCTTTTGGATAAAGCCTTTTTCTTTCGCCCATACTAAACGAAAAAGGAGGGATCTTCATGAAAACTTTTGCAACCGGTCTGCTCATCGGCGGCGCCATGACAGCCGCAGGTGTAGGCTATCTGATGATGGACAGAAAAACCTGCCATAAGATGGCACGAAAAGGAAAGCGTATGGTGGGAAAAGCCGAGCATGCCATGGATAACCTGATGGATCAGATGGTTCCATAACGAAAAAAAGCCAGAGGGTTCCAAGAACCGTCTGGTTTTTTTCATTCATAAAAGGGGGGTAATTATAATTTTTTAGGGAGGGTAATTGATTTGTTTATTTCCTTTTGATGTATTTATCATATCATGCAAATTTGAATGATGTTTGTACAAATACCGTCAAAATTCTTAAGAAACAGAAACAAAAAACGAAACCTCCGCTTCACAAAAAAAGGAACAGAAGAATCTGTTCCTTTCGTTCTTTATTTCTGCAGCAGCTCGATGCCGACTCTGATTCTGCGCAGGGCTTCTTCCTTGCCCAGAATATCTGCCAGCTCCATGGCACCGCCGGGAGATGTCTGCTCCCCGGAGAGGGCTGTTCTGACAGGCCACAGCATCTGGCCGTTTTTGATGCCCAGTTCACCGATCAGCGCCATCAGCGCATCATGGATCGCTGTTTCATTCCAGTCTGCCAGACCTTCCAGTACAGGCAGGGCAGCCTGCAGGCTTGCCAGAGCGATCTCATCATTGGTTTTCATTTTCTTATGGGTATACAGCTCTGTGCCGTATGCGGGCAGTTCTTTAAAGAACTGTACCAAACCTGGAATATCGTTCAGTGTTTCCAGTCTCTTCTGCAGCAGGGCCGCGATTTTTTTCAGATCCAGATCTGTGCCTGCCAGCGCTTCCGCCAGCTTAGGCTCAGCCAGTTCGAAATATTTATCAAAATCCATCGCCTTCAGGTATTCGCTGTTC
>JAUNCB010000069.1:2314-6387 GCA_030526765.1 Bacillota bacterium | reverse complement strand
TTTGAGCAGGTGATCTGGGAGACACTGGTCTGCTATGAGAAGCAGATGAAATAAAGGGCTTTTGTTTGACGGGTGTTATGTGTACAGGTATGATCTGGGGTGAACAAAATGAAAATTGAAATGGGTGAATCGTTGCTTTATTCCTGGCTTCGCCATGTAAAGAAATGTCAAATTGTACAGATGAACTGGAAGGTGTCCCCGCAATGGACACTCAATCATGAGGAAGAACTGCAAAAGCTGATGAATGCTTCAAATGAGTTCTTTTGCGAAAGATACAATTTTCATATTTATAAACAAAATCGTTCCTTGAATCAGTTGATGAAACAAGGGGAATGTGATGTTTTTGGTCTTGCGGTGCGGGAAAAGAATGGAATCAAAGCCTATGCTGTTGATGTAGCATTTCATGAAGCGGGACTGAATTATGGCAGTCATGCAGAAACGGTTATGCGGGTGATGAAAAAATGTCTTAGGACTGCAATGTGTTTGTATGGGTATTTGAATCTTTCTTCTGCCAATATCATATTTGCATCACCAAAGATCAATCCGATTGAACGCAATGCCTTGCTTCAGGGGGCAAAAGAGGTGGAAAAGCTTCTGCAGAATTATGGACTGGATTACAGCGTACAGGTGATTGCAAATGAAGAGTTTAACAGCCTTGTACTTCAACCGATTTTGGCTGTAAGCAATGATGTATCAGATACATCGGAGTTATTTCTTCGCAGCTATCAGATGTATAAAATGTTTGCGGAGAAAAAAACTGTTTCGATGACGGAATCCGTTCCCGTAAACAGAGGACAGGAAGAAAGGGTTCCGCCTATGCTGACAAAACATGATTTTTCTGGTGGAAAGGAGAAACGAGATGATCCTTATCAGAAATTGAAGGTTGGACAGTTGGCGAATACCGTGCTAAGAAAGATTCTGGTGAATGGTCATGCGTCGGCAGAGGAAATCAAATTCATGCAAACAGCCGAGTATTCCAAACAGTTTTTTGGGCTTAATTTTCCGCTTCTTGTGCGGGGGGATACAAAGTTTGAAGGAGTCCGTTATTATAAGGAGCCGCTTTTGATTGATGGAATACGATATTATATGTGTTCCCAGTGGTTTGAAGTGCCTACGAATGATGACAGACCTTATTTGCTGCGCTGGATAGCTTCCCATGAGCATAAGAAACAATAAAAGAGGATACTGGTGATATAGTAGAATTAGCGGAACTGGTTAACAAATGAAAACCTGCCGATTTTGATTTTCAAAATTGGCAGGTTTTTTGTTGTTTTATGCCAGCAGAGAATATAAATCTCTGAGATTTCTGATCTCTGCATCCACCTTTGCATTCGTATGGTTTTCCTCCCCTTCGGGATTGAACCAGCAGGTTTCGATGCCTGCGTTATTACCACCCTTGATGTCGGAGGAAAGAGAATCTCCGATGATGAGGGCAAGGGCAGGGTCGAAATCGGGGATACGGGCAAAGCAGTGGTCGAAAAATTCTTTCTGGGGCTTCTGAGAGCCGATCTGCTCGGAAATGAAGATGTCATCAAACCAGGGAGTCAGACCCGAATCCCGCAGACGGTTTTCCTGGGTGCTTGCCACACCGTTGGTGACGATATAAAGCTGATGGGTTTTGCGGAGGGTCTGAATGACCTCCATGGCCTCTGGGAAGAGATCGCAGGACTGATCCAGATGATGACGGTAGCTGTCCTCGAAGGCTGCGCCGTCTCCTGCATAGCCGAAATGATCGAAGAGGCGGACAAAGCGGGTGTAAAGAACAGTCTGACGGTCGATGAGACCCTTTTCATAATCCTGCCACAGCTTTGCGTTATTCACCAGATGCCACTGATAGACGGCTTCCGTAAAGGGCAGTTCGTATTCTGCGAAGGTTTTTGCCAGTGCGCTCTTTTCCGAAGCGGAAAAATCCAGCAGGGTACGGTCTGCGTCAAATAATAAAAATTTCTTTTTCATGGGGAATTCCCTCCTGCATCAGCATTTCTTTGTCGTTTTGGACACTCTTTTCAGTGTAGCGGAAAAAAGAGCGTCTGACAAGAGGGGATGGGATTGGATTTTGCACAAAGGTGTGATATGATACCCTTTGGGGAGAACAGAAAGGAAGATCGAAATGAAAAATGAAATTTATCTGAGAGAATTAAAATGGACGGAGCAGTTTTCAGCGGCAATGCAGGTGTTTTCTGCAGTCTTTGGCCCCATCGGTCGGGTGCTGCTGTTTCTTTTTCTGCCCGTTTCCTTATTGGAAAGCGTATTGATGAACCGTATGCTCAGCCTGAATCTGGCACTGCAGCAGCTGATGCCTGCGCCGGAGATGATACAGGCGGGCGGACAGGGGGCTGTTTCCGCAGCCCAGCAGTCGCTGCCCCTGCTGATGCAGCTGCTTTCTCAGGAGCTGCTGCTCTTTGCAGTGACACTGTTCCTGCAGCCTGTGGGCATTGTTGCCATTGCCAAGATCGTAAAGCAGTATCTGGATGGGGAAGAAATACAGGTGGGCAGATGCATCTCTGAGGCACTGGGCTGTATGCCGGCGATCCTTATCAGCGGATTCCTCTTTGGGGTGCTGGTGCTTTTTGGCAGCTTCTTTATCGTGCCAGGGGTGTATTTCGGGATCGCATGGGGATTCTATCATTACTGCATCGCACTGGAGGGCAAAAAGGGCTGGGATGCCCTCAGAAGCAGTGCAGCACTGGTGCGGGGCAAATGGTGGAAAACCTTCGGTTACCTCTTCCTGCTGGGAGCTGTGGGTATCATCTGGAACTCTGTGTTTGAGGTGATCTGTTCTTTTATTGGCAATGCTGTCATTGCGGAAGGGCTGTATCATTTCCTCTGCTATTTCTCCATCAGCTTTGTTGCAGTAGGGGAAGTGCTGCTGTATCTGAACCGCAAGGCCATGGCAGAAGGGGATTTTGTATTCCGTACTGTCTTTGTGGAGGAAACGGCGGATGCGCCTGCGGAGCCTGTGGAGGGCACCGTAGAGGGCGAAGGTACCTCTGCTGATGCAGAAGAAAAAAAGGAAAAAGAGAATAATTGAGAAAAAGCCTCAATACGATTGGTATTGGGGCATTTTTTGTCCCAAATTTTAAAATCCACTAGGAAATTTTATTTTTTGGTGCTATACTGAAGGCGTAGGCACAGTAAACGGAAGAATTGAGGTGCGTGTATGTATTGTGGTAACGGTAACTTTACAGCAGAAGAAATGAAATACATGAAGCTGCTGTCCAATCAGTATAAAAACATCAACAGTGCGGCAACGGAGATCATCAATCTGAAGGCGATCCTGAACCTGCCCAAAGGCACGGAGCATTTCGTTTCCGATATTCACGGGGAGGCAGATTCCTTCAGTCATGTTCTGCGCAATGCCTCCGGTGTTATCAAAAATCAGATCAGTGCGATCTTTGGGGAAAGTCTGCGCAACAGCGAAAAGAAATCTCTGGCGAGCCTGATCTATTATCCCGAGCAGAAGCTGGAGCAGATGGCGGAAACAGAGGATCGGGAGGATCTGGCGGAATGGTATCAGATCACCCTGCACAGACTGGTAAAGATCTGCAAGGTGGTGGCATCCAAATATACCCGTTCCAAGGTAAGAAAGGCACTGCCCAAGGAATTCTCCTATATCATCGAGGAGCTGCTCCACGAAAACAATTCCGGTGCAGATAAAGACCTCTATTATACAGAAATCATCCATACCATTATTGATCTGGGGCAGGCAGACCGCTTTATTACAGCTATGTGTAAGCTGATCCAGCGCCTTGCCATCGATCAGCTCCATGTTATCGGCGATATTTATGACAGAGGCCCCCATGCCGCAAGGATCATGGATATTCTGGCAAACTATCATTCCGTGGACATTCAGTGGGGCAACCATGACATTGCATGGATGGGTGCGGCAGCCGGTTCTCAGGCACTGATCTG
Organism: Bacillota bacterium; assembly: GCA_030526765.1. Classification (GTDB taxonomy): domain Bacteria; phylum Bacillota; class Clostridia; order Lachnospirales; family Anaerotignaceae; genus Anaerotignum_A. The sequence continues at coordinate 2,475 of JAUNCB010000069.1, read as the reverse complement.
TAATGTGCTGCGTATCCAGACCAGATATGCCAATCTGGATACCATCGAGGAGGACTATGGTATCAATCTGCTGCCTCTGGCAACCTTTGCCATGGAAAAATATGCGGGAGATCCCTGTGAACGCTTCAAACCCAAGGGGGATGAGGTGCTCAGCGACAAGG
>JAUNCB010000069.1:0-2304 GCA_030526765.1 Bacillota bacterium | reverse complement strand
CAAAATGCACAAGGCGATTTCTGTGATGCAATGGAAGATGGAGGGGCAGATCATTCAGCGCCGTCCCGAATTCCGCATGGAAAACAGACTGCTGTTAGACAAGATCGATTTTGAAAAAGGGACTGTACTGGTGGACGGTGTGGAATATCCCATGAACGATATGAATTTCCCCACCATCGACCCCAATGATCCCTATACCCTGACGGAAGAGGAACAGGAGGTTATGGATAAGGTAAAATCCTCCTTTGTAAACAGTGAAAAGCTGCAGGAGCATACCCGTGTGCTGTATCATAAGGGCAGCATGTACACCATTTTCAACTCCAACCTGCTCTTCCACGGCGGTATCCCCATGAATGAAGACGGTACGCTGAAGGAAGTGACCTTCCGCGGCAAGAAATACATCGGTAAGGATTATCTGGATGCGGTGGAAAGAACCATGCGTGAGGGCTACTTTAACAAAGCCCACACAGAAGCAAAGAGAGAATGCATGGACTATATCTGGTATATGTGGTGCGGTGAGGATTCTCCTCTCTTCGGCAAGAAGAAAATGACCACCTTCGAGCGTTATTTCATTGATGACAAGGCAACCCATAAGGAAGAAAAGAACCCTTATTATACCCTGAGAAATGAAGAGGCTGTCTGCCGTCATGTGCTGGAGGCCTTTGGTCTGGATCCCGATATTTCCCACATCGTGAACGGTCATGTGCCCGTTAAGGTGGTGAAGGGGGAAAGCCCCATCAAGGCAAACGGCAAGCTGTTTGTGATTGACGGCGGTTTCTCCAAGGCATATCAGAAGGAAACGGGTATCGCAGGCTATACACTGATCTATAACTCCCACGGCATCGTGCTGGTTTCCCATGAGCCCTTTGTATCCACGGATATTGCAGTGGCAGAGGAGAAGGACATCCTGTCCTCCACCGTTGCCCTCCAGTATACCCAGGATCGGATCCGTGTCAGAGATACGGACATTGGCGTGAAGCTGCAGGAAAGTGTAGACGAGCTGGAAAAACTGGTTTATGCATACCAGAACGGTATTCTGAAGGAACAGCAGTAACAGATAAGAAAAGGACCGCCCGTAGTGTACGGGCGGTTTTTTGTCATACAGAGGTAATATTTGTAATAGAATCGTCATTTGCATTTTGGTGCAGAGTGTGGTATAGTTTTTTTGCGGCAGAAGGAGAGGTGATACTGTATGGCAAAGGCGAAGGGTACAAAGCTGATCGCACAGAATAAAAAAGCATATCATGACTATTTTATCGAGGAGACCATACAGGCGGGGATCTCTCTGGCAGGCACAGAGGTAAAGAGCCTGCGGGCGGGCAAGTGCAGCCTGAAGGAAAGCTACGTTCAGATCAAGGACGGGCAGGCCTTCATTTATAACATGCACATCAGCCCCTATGAGCAGGGCAATATCTTCAACAAAGACCCCCTGCGCCCCAGAAGGCTTTTGCTGCACAAAAACCAGATCCGCAAGTGGGACCATGAGGTGCGGGCAGCGGGCTACACCGTGGTACCCCTGAAGGTTTACTTCGACCGCAGCTATGTAAAGGTAGATGTGGCACTGGCAAAGGGGAAAAAGCTTTATGACAAGCGGGATACCATTGCCAAGAATGATGTACGCCGTCAGGCGGAAAAGGATTTTAAAATCAGAAATCTTACTTTGTAAGGATATTGTCGTTTTATACCATTTAATGCTCATGGTAATTGAGGTTGGCTTTTGCTCTTAAGAGCAAAACCACTCCATTCACTGCCGAGGGGATGCAATGGTTTCGACGGGAGTCTTGAAAGTAGGGATAGCCATCCGCGGACCAGTAACCGCGTCATCAAGCTGGAACCTTTTAAAAAGAAACGACAAAAATAATTTTGCACTGGCTGCCTAATTAAGGCGCCTGTCGGCCTCCGATTTCTCACCGTCGGAGAATCCGGCATCGACTTGGTGGGGAACTTTTCTGCCTAAGCTTTGCGGCAGGAAAAGAATCATGAAGCTACTGAGGGACAAAGCCTGTCATTCGGCGTTGTAACGAGGGAATGTTAAAAGACTGACTGTGATGGGAGAAGTTCTTATGGATGGGTTTTCGGACAGGGGTTCAATTCCCCTCATCTCCACTCTAAAGCCTTGAAAACGCTGGGTTTTCAAGGCTTTCTTTTTGGGAAAATTTATGCATGAAAACGCCCCCTGTTTTACTGGGGAAAGAGAAAAGCTTTAGTATATAAAAACCTCCTTGTTGTAAAAAAGCAGTGGTTTGGCGACCGCATTGCTATAAACAACAGGGAGGTTTTTGTAATGGAAGAATGAAATGCGGT
>JAUNCB010000340.1 GCA_030526765.1 Bacillota bacterium | reverse complement strand
ACCACCCGCTCCGAATGTTGTATTTTTTCGCATACATTGTGCCCAAATTCCCCCCCGTACAGGCTGTTTTTTCTGTCATCTCTTAACACTTTTTTCACAAACCTCTTCCGATTTTATAGACCAAAAAACTTTCCCGCATTTCTTGATCTTTTCGTAACATTTTTCTGTAAACTATGATATAATGAAATTAGCATGCAGTTTTCTGCCCTTCCCACCGCAGAAAGCCTGTAAAACTATTGTTCTTTATGCAGCAGACAGGATGTGAACTATGGAAACCTTCAAAACCATTTTTGGCAGTCTGGGGATCACAGAATTTGCAAGACCTTCCATCGGTATTACAGATATTCTGGATATCCTCATTGTTGCCTATATCATATACAAAGTAATTTTCTGGATCAAGGAAACCCGCGCGTGGGTGCTCTTCAAGGGTATTCTGGTGATTTTTGCACTGGCAGCCATTGCCACACTGCTGAATCTGAATACCATTCTGTTTATCCTTTCCAATACCATCTCCGTTGGTATCATCGCCGTTCTGGTCGTATTTCAGCCGGAGCTGCGCAAAGCACTGGAACAGCTTGGTAAGGGGCGCCTCATCAATTACTTCATCCGCAGCACAGAGGAAAATGACCAGAAATCCGCCCAGCGCACCGTAGACGAGATCGTTAAGGCGGCGGAAAAAATGGGCTCCGTTAAAACAGGCGCCCTCATCCTCATTGAGCAGGAGGTTCCTCTGGGCGATCTGGAGCGCACAGGCATCCCCATTGATGCCATCGTTTCCAGCCAGCTGCTCATCAATATTTTTGAACACAACACACCACTGCACGACGGTGCAGTGATCGTTCGCCATAATCGGGTGGCAGCAGCAACCTGCTTCCTCCCCCTGACAGACAGCAACGAGATCAGCATGGAGCTGGGCACCCGCCACAGGGCAGCCATCGGCGCCAGCGAGGTTTCCGATGCCTATGTCATCGTTGTTTCCGAAGAAACCGGCTCCCTTTCTCTGGCACGGGGCGGTGTGCTTTACCGCAATCTGACCACCGCACAGCTGAAAAGCATGATTTCTCAGCCCCAGAAGGATACCGGAAAGAAAACACTGGCAACGATCTGGAAAGGACGGCAGGATAAGGAATGAAAAAATTTCAGGAAATGTTATTCAAGGACATCGGCTGGAAGCTGCTTTCCATCGCCATTGCCACCATCCTGTGGTTTATGGTCATCAACATCGATCAGCCGGTGGATACCCGAAGCTATACACGCCCCCTTTCTCTCCAGAATATAGAGGTACTGACCGACAGACAGATGACTGTCGGCAATCTGGAGGAGCTGCGGGCCACAAAGGTCACCATCAAGGTAAAAGCACAGCGTACCGCTCTGGACAGACTGAGCCAGAATCCCGAATGGCTGCAGGCATCGGTGGATTTCTCTCAGCTCAATCATGCCTCCATCGGCGATACCATTTCACTGCCCATCGATGTTTCCGTACAGGGCGGCAACACCTACGGCATCAGCAGTAAATCTCCGGGGACAGTGGAAATCGTCATTGAACCCCTTTCTCAGAAGGAATTCCCCATTGAACTGATCATGACAGGGGTACTGCCGGAGGATGTTTATCTTTCCGAACCCACCCTCAGCCAGAACACAGTCTGGGTTTCCGGCCCCGCCTCCACGATCCAG
>JAUNCB010000068.1 GCA_030526765.1 Bacillota bacterium | reverse complement strand
CCTGTGCAGCGAACATCCCGATACACTGGTGGCGGTGCGTAAGGGCAGCCCTCTTCTGGTTGGTCTGGGCAAGGGGGAAAACTATATTGCTTCTGATATTCCTGCCCTGCTGGAATACACCAGAGATTACTATCTGCTGGATGAGCATGAGATTGCAGTACTGAAACAGGACGGTGTGACACTGTTTGATACAGAGGGGAAAGAAATCAAGAAAGAGATCTATCATGTAACATGGGATATTGCTGCGGCGGAAAAAGGCGGTTATGACTATTTCATGATGAAGGAAATCATGGAGCAGCCTGAGGTGCTGAGCAAAACCATTCAGCCTCGTCTGACAGAAACAGATATCAAGCTGGATGAAATCTCTCTGACAGAGGAAGAAATCAGAAACTGCGGCAGAATTCATATTGTAGCCTGCGGCACAGCGATGCATGCCGGTATTGTAGGCAGATATGTGATGGAAGAAGTAGCAAGAATCCCTGTAGAGGTGGATATTGCTTCTGAATTCAGATACAGAAACCCCATCCTGAATAAAGGAGAGCTTTGCATCATCATCAGCCAGAGCGGGGAAACAGCAGATACGCTGGCAGCACTGAGAGAGGCAAAGAGACAGGGGCTGAAAGTCATTTCTATCGTAAATGTGGTAGGCAGCTCCATTGCCAGAGAAAGTGATGATGTGATTTATACCTGGGCAGGACCTGAGATTGCCGTGGCATCCACAAAAGGCTATACCACACAGGTTTCCGTGCTTTATCTGATCGCACTGCATTTTGCAAAGGTGCGGGGAACCATGACAGAAGAAGCATTTCGTGCAGCGGTAAAAGAGCTGCAGGAACTGCCCGCAAGAGCGGAAGAGGTGCTGAAGACAGATGCAAGAATGGCAGAGATTGCAAAGAAATTTGCAGGCAGCTCCAATGCGTTTATCATTGGCCGTGGGCTGGATTATGCGGTAGCCATGGAGGCATCTCTGAAGCTGAAAGAAATTTCCTATATCCATTCGGAATCCTATGCAGCCGGTGAACTGAAGCACGGTACCATCTCCCTGATCGAAGACGGTACACTGGTAATTGCAATCGCAATGCAGGAAAGTCTGCTGGAAAAAACAGTGAGCAATGTGAAGGAAGTAAAAGCGAGAGGTGCGAAGGTTCTGGCCATTGCCATGGAGGGCAGCACTGCGATTGAAGATGTAGCCGATGAAGTGGTTTACCTGCCCAAGGCTGGCAGCCTCTTTACAAGCTCCTATGGTGTACTGCCCATGCAGCTGTTTGCGTATTATGTAGCGGTAGAGCGAGGCTGTGATGTGGATAAACCCAGAAATCTGGCAAAATCCGTAACAGTAGAATAAAAAAATATCTGTAGATTTTCAGATAACTGCGCCTTGGAGCTTTTGGGCTCCAAGGTGTTTTTTTTATGGGGGGAAAAGAGTTAGCCGAAAGCAACTGTTTACATTGACACCGCAGAGTTAGCTATGGTATACTTTTTGAGAATTATTTTCAAGAGAGACAAAATCTGTTTAGAATAGAGGGATATTATGACATTGAATCAGCTTCCCATCGGGAAAGAGGCTGTGATCACAAAGGTAGGCGGAGAGGGCGCTCTGCGCTGCCGCCTGCTGGATATGGGGCTGATCCCCAAAACAAGGATAACGGTAACAAAGGTGGCGCCCATGGGGGATCCCATTGAGCTGCGGCTGAGAGGGTATACGCTGACCATCCGTATTGATGATGCGAAAAATATTGAAGTGAAGGATGGTGGCGCAGAATGATCTTTGCATTGGCAGGCAATCAGAACTGCGGCAAAACCACCCTGTTCAATCAGCTGACAGGCTCCAATCAGCGGGTAGGCAATTTCCCCGGGGTGACGGTAGACCAGAAGATGGGCGAGATCCGCGGAGAAAAGGACTGCTCCGTGGTGGATCTGCCGGGGATCTATTCCATCCGTCCCTATACCCATGAGGAGATTGTGACAAGGGATTTTATCCTGAAGGAAAAACCTGACGGCATCATCAATATCGTGGATGCAACCAATATCGAGAGAAACCTGTATCTGACCCTGCAGCTCATTGAGATGCGGATCCCTATGGTACTGGCATTGAATATGATGGATGAGGTGCGCAGCAACGGCGGCACCATCGACATTCAGAAAATGAGCGAGGCACTGGGCATTCCTGTGGTTCCCATCAGTGCAGTGAAAAATGAGGGCATCGAGGAGCTGATGCAGACAGCCATTCGTGTGGCAAAGCAGAAGGAATACCCGAAGGTATATGATTTCTGTCCCTCCGGCCCTGTGCACAGATGTATCCATTCCGTATGCCATCAGATCGAGGACCATGCAGAAAAGGCAGGCATTCCCGTTCGTTTTTCTGCGACAAAGCTCATCGAGGGAGATGCCTCCATTGCAGAAAAGCTGGCACTGGATACCAATGAGCTGGAGCTGGTCGAGCACAGCATCATCCAGATGGAAGAAGAGCATGACATGGACAGAAATGCTGCTCTTGCGGATATGCGCTATGATTTTATTGAAACGGTCTGCGGAGATACGGTCATTCGGGCAAAGGAAAGCAAGGAGCATCTGCGCAGTGTAAGGATCGATAGTGTGCTGACGCACAAATACCTTTCCATCCCCATCTTTATCGGGGTCATGTTTCTGGTGTTTTATCTGACCTTTAATGTGTTCGGGGCATATCTCAGCGACCTTCTGGCAATGGGCATTGACGCTCTGACAGCACAGGTGGACAGTGGGCTGGAAGCATATGGCATCAACCCTGTGGTACATAGTCTGGTGATCGATGGTGTGTTTGCAGGGGTAGGCAGTGTACTGAGCTTTCTGCCGATCATTGTGGTATTATTTTTCTTCCTGTCCATTCTGGAGGATACTGGATATATGGCGAGAATCGCCTTTGTTATGGACAAGCTGCTGCGAAAGATCGGTCTTTCCGGCAGAAGCATCGTGCCTCTGCTGATTGGCTTTGGCTGTACGGTGCCTGCGGTAATGGCAACCAGAACCCTCTCCTCAGAGCGGGACAGACGGATGACGATTTTACTGACGCCTTTTATGAGCTGCTCGGCAAAAATTCCCATTTACGGGGTATTTGCGGCGGCATTCTTCCCAAAACATGCGGCGCTGGTGATGATTGGCCTGTATGCAGCAGGGATCCTGGCAGGGATCATCATTGCCCTGCTCTTTGACAAGACAGTATTTCGCGGGAAGCCCGTTCCCTTTGTTATGGAACTGCCCAATTACCGTTTCCCTTCCATGAAATCCGTGCTCCTGCTGATGTGGGATAAGGCAAAGGATTTTCTGCAGAGAGCCTTTACGGTGATCTTTGTGGCAACCATCATCATCTGGTTCCTGCAGAGCTTTGACACCCGTCTGAATGTGGTGGCAGACAGTGCGGACAGCCTGCTCGCCATGCTGGGACAGTGGATGGCACCTATCTTTGCACCTCTGGGCTTTGATGACTGGCGTGTGCCTACGGCGCTGATCACAGGCTTCTCCGCAAAGGAAGCGGTAGTCAGCACACTGGGTGTTCTTCTGGGAACATCTATGGAGGGGCTGGAAGTAGCTCTGGGTACATTATTTACACCTGTTTCTGCCATCAGCTTTCTGGTGTTTACTCTGCTGTATACCCCCTGTATGGCGGCAGTTGCAGCGGTGAAGCGGGAACTGGGCAGCGGTGTTCTGGCGGCGTTGGTGGCACTGATGCAGTGTGTCATTGCGTGGATCATCTCCTTTGGGGTGTATCAGCTGCTGAACCTGTTTTTCTGATGAGGTGAGGAAATGGGAATTCTGGATTATATCATTCTTGGCATTGTGGGGATCGCCTTTCTGGCGGCAGTACGGTTTCTGAAAAAGAACGGTAATCGCTGCAGTGGCTGCAAGGGCGACTGCTCCCGATGTGACGGAAAACGATAAAGAAAAAAGGGAGTATCCGAAGAAGGATGCTCCCTTTTGAAAAATCCCCCTTCTGTTTCGCACAGGGAGGGTGGTTAATGAGAAAAATTCTTAGTAGGATCATAGAGATTCTGATTGACAAAATATGGTTAGTCATGGTAAACTACTCAAAGATTAGTCAAGGCTAATTTGTGTGAAAGAAAGCGAGAGGATAGTATGAACCTGACAGATGTGCAGGATGGTGTGGAATACATCATCAAAAATATTGTGACAGAGGATGAAGAAATGGACGCATTTCTGTTTTCTCTTGGCTGCTACAGCGGAGAACCCATCACTGTGATCAGAAGGGTGAAGGGCGGCTGTGTGGTCTCCATCAAAGATGGCAGGTACACGATCGATAATCTTTTGGCAGAAGCCATTGAGGTATAAGTGGTGACAGTGTCACCACATATCTTTTGCATATCTGTTAGTTAAAACTAACTCTTGTGTCATAGGCTGCGGGGCAGCCGAAAAGGGTAGTAAGGTATGATTTTTTAATTAGGAGGAATCTCAGATGAGAATTGCATTAACAGGCAATCCAAACAGCGGTAAGACCACCATGTTCAATGCACTGACAGGCAGAAATGAACGTGTGGGCAACTGGGCGGGCGTTACAGTAGACAAAAAGGAAGCACTGATCAAAAAGAATTTTTATGAAGGCGGGGAAGAACTGGTTGCAGTGGATCTGCCCGGTGCCTATTCCATGTCCCCCTTCACATCCGAGGAAAGCATTACAAGCGCTTATGTGAAGCATGAAAATCCGGATGTTATCATCAATATTGTGGATGCAACCAATCTGAGCAGATCTCTGTTCTTTACCACACAGCTGCTGGAGCTGGGCGTGCCCGTGGTGGTTGCGCTGAATAAGAGTGACGTAAACGCAAAGAAGGAAACAAAGATCGATACGGCTGCACTGTCTGCCATGCTGGGCTGCCCCGTAATCGGCACTGTTTCCATTACAGCAAACGATAAAGGGCTGCAGGAAGTGGTGAAAACGGCTGCATCTCTGGCAGGAAAAGAACAGAAGGCACCCTTCACACAGGAAAATATCGACCTGACAGATAAGAAGGCAGTGACAGAAGCGGACAGAAAACGCTTTGCCTTTGTAAATGATATTGTAAAAACAGTAGAAACCAGAAAGGTGCTGACAAAGGATCACAACAAACAGGATAAGCTGGATACCGTGCTGACAAACCCCATTGCGGGTATCCTGATCTTTGCAGCGATCATGTTCCTGGTGTTTGATATTTCCCAGTCCACATTCGGCCCCTTCCTGGCAGATACACTGGTAGGCTGGATCGAAGGCTTCCAGGGCTCTGTTGCAGGCAGTCTGGAGAGCGCATCTCCCTTCATGCAGGCACTGGTGGTTGACGGTATCATCGGGGGGGTTGGTGCGGTTGTTGGTTTCCTGCCTCTGGTAATGGTAATGTATTTCCTGATGGCACTTCTGGAAGACTGTGGATACATGGCACGTGTTTCCGTTGTGCTGGATCCTATTTTCAAAAAAGTAGGTCTGTCCGGTAAATCCGTTATCCCCTTCGTTATCACAACAGGCTGTGCGATCCCCGGTGTTATGGCGGCTCGTACCATCAGAAATGAAAGAGAAAGAAGAGCAACAGCCATGCTGGCGCCCTTCATGCCCTGTGGTGCAAAGCTGCCCGTAATTGCTCTGTTCGCAGGGGCATTCTTTGCAGATGCCACATGGGTTGGTACACTGATGTATTTCGTAGGTATTGCGCTGATCTTCTTCGGTGCGCTGCTGGTAAACAAGATCGCAGGTCACAAGGTAAGAAAATCCTTCTTTATCATGGAGCTGCCCGAATATAAGATTCCCAGCCTGAAGAGAGCATTCTTCTCCATGCTGTCCCGTGGTAAGGCATATATCATCAAAGCAGGTACGATTATTCTGGTATGTAACACAGCAGTACAGATCATGCAGGCATTCAACTGGCAGTTTGAGCTGGTGGCAGAAGGTATGGAGCATACTTCCATTCTGGCATCCATCGCATCTCCCTTCGCAGTGCTGCTGATCCCTCTGGGCTTTGGTGCATGGCAGCTGGCTGCAGCAGCCATCACAGGCTTCATTGCAAAGGAAAACGTAGTTGGTACTCTGGCAGTATGCTACGGTATCACAAACTTTATTGATACAGAGGAACTGGCTCTGGTTGGCGGTGCAAATGAGGTTGCGGCGATCATGGGTCTGACAAAGGTAGCCGCACTGGCTTATCTGATGTTCAACCTGTATACACCTCCCTGCTTCGCTGCAATGGGTGCAATGAATGCAGAGATCAAGGATAAAAAATGGCTGATGGGCGGTATCGCTCTGCAGTTTGCAACAGGTTTTGTAGTAGCCTTCCTGGTATACCAGATCGGTACACTGGTAACACTGGGCACAGTGGGCACAGGCTTTATCCCCGGTCTGATCGTTGTGATCGCTATCGTTGCTGTGATCGCAGGTCTGATCA
>JAUNCB010000339.1 GCA_030526765.1 Bacillota bacterium | reverse complement strand
AGAGGTTTGTGAAAAAAGTGTTAAGAGATGACAGAAAAAACAGCCTGTACAGGGTGGAATTTGGGCACAATGTATGCGAAAAAATACAACATTCGGAGAGGTCGGTGGGGCACCTTTGTCCCTATGGGTTGGTTTTGGTTGTTTTTGTTCAAAATATGCAGTTTTTAACGGTTGATTTTGGTTGGTTTTGAAAATGGACATTGTGAAAACAGATTGACTTTGTTTATTGTTTGTGCTTAAATATTAGTATAAAGGGTCAATTTGCGCATTTTTACGAGGGATGCGATAATTGGCGCTTGTTGTCTGACACTTAATATTTTATCTATTTAAGGAGGAAGAAAAAATGAATTATACATTTGCTAACAGAATGGATCGTCTGAAAGGCTCCGCAGTTAGAGAACTGATGGCACTGACAGCTAGACCCGAAGTTATCTCTTTCGCAGGCGGTATGCCCGCTCCCGAACTGTTCCCCATCGAAGGCGTTAAAGCAGCAGCTTGCGCAGTTCTGGATGAAATGGGTCAGAAAGCAATGCAGTACGCTCCCACAGAAGGTTACATCCCTCTGAGAGAACATATCGTAAAAAGAATGGGCGAAAGACTGCACATCAACACAGATATCGACCATGTACTGGTAACATCCGGTTCCCAGCAGGGTCTGGATTTCGCAGCTCGTGTTTTCCTGAACCCCGGCGACGTTATCCTGGTTGAATCTCCTTCCTACGTTGGTGCTCTGAATGCGTTCAACGCTTGCGAACCTACATATGTAGAAGTTCCTACAGATGACTACGGCATGATCCCCGAAGAACTGGAAAGAATTCTGGAAACAACAGAAAACGTGAAACTGATCTACGTTATCCCCGACTTCCAGAACCCCTCCGGTAAAACATGGTCCATGAAGAGAAGAGAACACTTCATGGAACTGGTAAACAAATATGAAATCCCCGTTCTGGAAGATAACCCTTACGGTGATCTGCGTTTCGAAGGCGAATATCTGCCTTCCCTGAAATCCATGGATACAAAAGACCTGGTAATCTTCCTGGGCACACTGTCCAAAGTATTCTGCCCCGGTCTGCGTATTGGCTGGGTTTGCGCTCCCGCTCCCGTACTGGCTAAATTCAACTTCGTAAAACAGGGTGCTGACCTGCAGGTATCCTCCTTCGACCAGATGCTGGCTGCGAAGTTCATGGATATGTATGATCTGAACGAACACGTTGAAAAGATCAAAGCAGTTTACAGAGTAAGAAGAGACCTGATGCTGAAAACAATGGAAGAAACATTCCCCGAAGGCGTTACATGGACAGTTCCCGAAGGCGGTCTGTTCACATGGGTAACTCTTCCTGAAGGCGTTGATGCCGGTGAAATCGCTCCCAAGCTGCTGGAACAGAACGTAGCATACGTTCCCGGTGCTGCTTTCTATCCTTACCCCGGCAAAGAAAATCACTTCCGTATGAACTACTCCAACGCTACAGAAGAAAATCTGGTAATCGGCGTTAAGAGAATCGGTGCAGTTCTGACAGATATCCTGAGCAAATAATTGCATCTGAATCCAAGGATCTGAATCAAACAAAAAAGAAAGCCCTCCGAAGATAGCTTCCAATAAGACAGTATGAGAACATTACTGACATAGGGTAGCTGCCGTACAGGAGTGCGACAAGAAAAATTGGCGATACTTGGTTT
>JAUNCB010000338.1 GCA_030526765.1 Bacillota bacterium | reverse complement strand
GCTGGCGGAGATCGATCTGATTCGGGAGGAAACGGGAGAGGATCCTGTTCTGCTTTTGGATGATGTGTTTTCCGAGCTGGATGAAAGCAGACAGCAGTTTCTGTTATCTTCCATTGAAGGATTACAGGCCTTTGTCACCTGTACGGGTATTGAGGATTCCGTTAAAAAGTATATCAGCAGAGATAACCTCTTTTATGTGGAAAATGGGGTCATCACCCCCCAGAAGGACAGATAGAAAAAGAAGCTTGATTCTTATGAACAGAGCTTCTTTTTTCTTCTGTCCTTTTTTCTTTTTCCTCTAAAATAATAAGGAAGGAATTTCTCAAAAAAAGGATGGTGAAATCGTTGAAAAACATTGAAAAATCAACGGAAAAATGGTATAATCAATTCAAATTTCAAAGTATTGTTTTTTACACATAGGGCAAGCCGATCAAAAGGAGTCCTTTTTTGTTGTAAAGGACGGATGATCTAAGAAAAAATGCACGGAAAGAGAGGGATTTGATGTCATCCGAATATAATGCGAATCAGATTCAGGTTCTGGAAGGGCTGGAGGCTGTCCGGAAACGTCCCGGTATGTATATTGGTTCCACCAGCGCAAAGGGTCTGCATCATCTGGTTTATGAGATCGCAGATAACTCTGTCGATGAAGCCCTTGCAGGCTTCTGTAATGAAATCACTGTAAAAATACATCCGGATAACTCCATTTCCGTTATGGATAACGGTCGTGGTATTCCTGTAGATATCAATGAGCAGAAGGGAATGAGTGCCCTGCAGATGGTATTTACCATCCTTCATGCAGGCGGTAAGTTCGGCGGCGGCGGATATAAGGTTTCCGGCGGTCTGCACGGTGTTGGTGCTTCTGTTGTAAATGCCCTTTCCGAGTGGCTGATCGTACAGGTGCATCGCGGCGGCAAGATTCATGAGCAGAAATATTCCCGTGGGGATGTGGTTTCTCCTCTGACTGTTGTGGGAGATACGGATATCACAGGCACCTATGTTCATTTTCTGCCCGATGATCAGATTTTTGAAGAAACTGTTTTTGAATATGATATCCTGAAGCAGCGTTTTCGGGAAACAGCCTTTCTGACAAAGGGACTGAAGATCAATCTCTTCGATCTGAGAGAGGGCATGGAGCAGAATCATTCCTTCCATTATGAAGGCGGGATCAAGGAATTTGTATCCTATCTGAATCACAGCAGAACAGGTCTGTATGATAATATTTTCTATGCCACAGGGGAAAAGGACGGCGTTCTGGTGGAGGTTGCCTTCCAGCATAATGACGGCTTTACAGAAAGCATCTTTACTTTCGTAAATAATATCAATACCCCCGACGGCGGCACTCATCTGGTGGGCTTTAAGGCGGGTTTGACCAAAACACTGAATGACTACGGCAAAAAGATCGGCATCATCAAGGATGCGGATAAAAAGCTTTCCGGCGAGGATGTGCGGGAAGGTATCACTGCCGTTGTCAGCATCAAGGTGGAAGATCCTCAGTTTGAAGGACAGACAAAGGCAAAGCTGGGCACCAGCGAAGCAAAGGGTGCTGTGGAAAGCATTCTGAGCGAATATCTGACCTATTTCCTGGAGGAAAACCCCTCCATCGGGAAAACCATCATTGAAAAAGGGATGATGGCTTCCAGAGCCAGAGACGCGGCGAGAAAGGCAAGAGAGCTGGTAAGAAGAAA
>JAUNCB010000337.1 GCA_030526765.1 Bacillota bacterium | reverse complement strand
TTTGCAAGAATTTCCGCTATGGGCGTTCGGTATTCCGCAATTCCCGGCCACACCACAGAGCTGGCAGATGCCCTCAGGGAAGAACTGACAGCAGACTGGAAGGAAGGCCGCGGTATTGAAATGCAGTCCATCGGTGTTTCTTCCATCAAAGCAAGCGAAGAAGACGAAAAGATGATCAAAGAAATGCAGCGTGACGTTGCATATATGGATGAAAGACGGGCGGCAGGTCGTCTGGCTGGTGCAAGAGCAGCGGCCATGGAAGCAGCGGCAAACAATCCCAATGGTGCAATGATGGGCTTTATGGGTATGGGCATGGCAGCAGGTGCCGGCGGCGGTATGAACGAGCAGCAGCTCTTCCAGATGGCACAGCAGAGAGATGCGGCAGCACAGGCAGCGGAGATCGCAGCAAGAGTAGAGGCAGAAAAAGCAGCAATGATGGCTGGCTGGACCTGTTCCTGCGGTCAGGCAGGCAACACAGGCAAATTCTGTCAGGGCTGCGGCAAGCCTCAGCCTGCACCTAAGCCTGCAGATGGCTGGACCTGCAGCTGCGGCACTGTGGCAACAGGCAAATTCTGTCCCGAATGCGGTTCTCCCAAGCCCGCAGACGGCTGGACCTGTTCCTGCGGTGCAGTGAATAAAGGTAAATTCTGTGCAGAATGCGGCAGCAAGAAGCCTGCAGGCACGCCCCAGTATAAATGCGATAAATGCGGCTGGGAGCCTGCAGATCCTACACAGGCACCGAAATTCTGTCCTGAATGCGGAGATCCCTTTGATGACGGAGATATTGTAGGCTGATAAAAGAAGGATACGGGCGGGGGATTTCTCCCGCCTGAAGTATAAAGAGAAAGAAAACGAAGAAAGGGGGAGCTTCTGATGAAAAGACGGGCAAGTGCGGATCTGGGCTTCTGGATGGCATTCATTCTGAATCTGTTTTTCCAGAGTGAATGGCTGGTTCTTGCGCTGATTTTTCTGGGGCTCCATCATCTGTTTGCGCTGCCGCTGTTTCTGTTCTGGGCGGCATTGGTGATCTGGGTTCTGATCGCATTGTTTATCACGGCTTTTCTGGGCTGGGTTTCCAGCGGACCGGATCGGAATGCAGTGCAGGGACAGCGAACCTCGGAGCGGCTGCGCAGGAAAAAGGAAGAAAGTGAAGAGAAATAAAAGGGGGTCATGCTATGGGATTATTCGGTAAATTATTTGAAAAGAAGGAATGTGCTATCTGCGGCGGCGAGATCGGTCTGTTGGGGAACCGCAAGCTGGAGGACGGCAATATGTGTAAGGAATGTGCGAAAAAACTGTCCCCCTGGTTTACGGACAGAAAGGAAAGCACCGTTGCCGAGATCGAAGAGCAGCTGGCCTACAGAGAGGCAAATAAGGAAAAGGTTGCGGCATTCCATGTAACACGCATTCTGGGCGAGGATAAAAAGATCTATCTGGATGAGGATAAAATGCAGTTCTTTGTAAGCGGTGCAAGGGATTGGAAGGAAGAAAATCCCGATGTTCTGGACTTCGCACAGGTTACAGGGGTGGATCTGGATACCTCTGAAAGAAACACAGAGGAAAAAAGACAGACACCTGACGGCGAATGGGTAAGCTATAATCCCCCTCGCTATACCTATCACTACGATTTTGATATTGCCATTATGGTAAATCATCCCTATTTTGAATGTATGAAATTCCAGCTGA
>JAUNCB010000336.1 GCA_030526765.1 Bacillota bacterium | reverse complement strand
AGAAAGGAAACGGTTTCTGCTGCGGGAAGGAAATCGGGTGTATCCTGTCTGGCGATGGCTTCATAAAAGGCTTTCTCATTTGGGGAGATTCGTCTGAGGATATAATTTTCAGTGTGAAGGAAGATACCTTCGGTATCAAATAAGGGGGCCTGTTTCATTTGGTTCTCCTTTCATCATTCTGAAATAGAGGATGGATGCAACGATCAGGGAAAAGCAGTCTACCACGGGCTGTACCCACATGCATCCGTAAAGAGGATACAGACTGTCCATAAGGAACAGCAGCGGCACATCCAGCACCCCTTTTCGCAATACAGATACGATCAGGGCTTCTCTGACCCTGCCCATTGCCTGAAACTGTATGATCATAGGATAGACCAGTGCCATAAAGGGCATAGCCAGTACCATGCGGCGGAGAAAGGCGGCACTGTAGGTGATCGTCTGGGGATCGGAGATGAATAATGCAGCCAGATGGGGCGCAAAAAGCTCGTAAACGATAACACAGGGGATGGCAAAACCAACGGAGATCCCTGCACCCAGACGGAAGATCTTTCTGCGGCGGAGCTGATTTCCGCTGCTGTGATTATATGCGATCAGAGGAAGGATGCCGTTTGCGACACCGATGGAGAAGAATAAAGGCAGCTGATCCAGTTTTTTGGTGATGCCCAAAGCAGCCGTGGCTTCCGTTGCATATTTTGCCACAAAAACAGCCTGTGCAGCAACAGCGACTACGGTCAGACCATACTGGAGGGCAGAAGGAAAGCCGATGGAGAGAATATTCTTCAGATGGTGCTTGATCCGATTTAAGTGACGGGGAGACAGATCGATCACGGTTTGACGCTTTTTGAGGAAAAGGTACAGCAGGAAATATACGGTGGCTGCCAGATTTGACAGAGCCGTTGCCATACCTGCACCGATCACACCCATGCCCAGAAACTGCGGCAGGATAAAAAGCGGATCCAGAAGCATATTCAGAATGCCGCCCATGGAAACCCCGAAGGATGCCTGTGCAGCCGCTCCTTCTCCCCGCACGAGATTTGCCAGCATAATATTCAGAACCGTAAAGAGGCCGCCGAAAACGACAGTATGCTGTGCGTAGCCTCTGGCAAGGCACAGAGTGGCTTCCGTGGCGCCGCAGAGCGTCAGAACGGGCTCTGCCAGCAGCAGGAAGAGGAAGGAGAACAGCAGAGCGGAGAGCGCACCCATCCAGAAGGATATGGAGGAAACCGCTCTTGCTGTCTGTGCATCCTTTTTCCCGAGACTACGGGCGATCATACCGGCACCGCCGATACCAAAGAGGTTGGATATGGCGGTAAGCATCAGAAAGGGTGGGCCGGCAATGGTGATGGCTGCCGTTTGGGCAGGATCGTTCAGCATGCCGACAAAATAAGTATCTGCAAGGTTATACAAGAGTGCGATCATCTGGCTGAATATGGCAGGGGCGATCTGCCGAAAAACCGCTTTTCGGACGGGCATCTGTTCAAACAGAAATGTTCTGGTATCAGTGGACACAAAGGTCGCTTCCTTTCTTTTCTTGATTCTATTTATCAGTATAGCACTTTTCAATGGAGATAGCGCAAGAATTACTTGACAGAAAAAGAAAAAAGGGCTATAGTGGTCTGAAATCGCTCAGAAACAGGTTAGAAAGGACAGAATGGAGGAAGAACATGCGAATCGGTTCCGGTTATGATGTGCATA
>JAUNCB010000067.1 GCA_030526765.1 Bacillota bacterium | reverse complement strand
AGGTCTGCTATCGTACCATGGAAGCCAAGCCTCAGCTTGATTTTCTGCTGCATGGACTTTTCAACAGCGAAGCCGCTGCGGACATCATCGCTTCCAGCCCCACCGATGCATTCCGTAAGCTTTTTCAGCAGGTATCCGTCGAGCATGATCTGAAAACTACCGCATCACAGCGTGCTGTATAATCAACCCGCACTGTTAAAAGGAGAGATGAATATGCAAACCAACCTTTTCTTTCGATCATCCCCTGCCGTTTGTCAGCCTACGCCGCTGCGAATACTGCAGGGACATTCCAAAAACAAGCTTGCGTACTGCGATTTTCCGCCAGGCTCTGCAGAGGAACTAACGCAGACCTTCTGTGCCGCACCGCAGTACGCCAATGTAGAAACAGGAAAGCTGCTGGAGGAAGATTCCCTCCGTGTGCTGCTTTTCGGCACAGACAGTTATTATCTCCGACAGGCTGCCGTTTATCTTTCTGCCATCCATTCTAAGCATGCGGAAGCAGGATCCGAGGAAGAGGATGATTTCTGGTGCGGCTGCCGTTTTGGAGGCGAACTTGCCGATGCAGAAGATGCCTCCTGCATTTCTCCCATCCGAAACAGCCTGACGGTGATCTCTCCCGCCCTCCTTGATCCCGAAATCTCAATGGATATACAGTCTTCCGCTATTCCTTCTGCCATGATGGAACTGAAAAAAATGGATCTGCCCCATCTGTCTCAGCTGGATACAACGGACATTCTGATTGCATCTGAATCAGGAGCCATTCTGACGAATACAATTCTGGAAGAGATCGAAGCCTTGTTTGAAAAAGATTCTTCCGTAAATATTTTTATCGCCGTAAAACCGGAGCAGGCAGATCCGGAACTCTTGGAGGAACTTCGTTTTACCTATGGATTTCAGGATTGTCCGATCGGTCACGCAGATATGGCATATCTGCAGAAATTCCTGAAGGAAACAGCCGATCAGCTTCTGATTCCTCTGGATGCATCCATTGATACAGAGCAGGTCATTTTATCCCTTCGCAGCTACCGTAAGGATCATTTTACGGAAATGGATCTTGGCACCCTGCTGCTTCATTCTGCAAAGGCTTATCCGGATAAACCGCTGACAACTGCCGACCTTTCCTTCTTACCAAAGCAAAACGCTGCGAAAGGCGATGCTCTGGAGGAACTGAACCGCATGATTGGTCTGAAACCCATTAAGGAAGCTCTGCAAAGACTGCTTGCTTCAGCAATTCTGGAGGATCGCCATCGTCTGAAGGGAATGGATGTCACCCCTTCCTGCCGAAATATGGCTTTCTCCGGTTCCCCCGGTACAGGCAAAAGTGTGACCGCACGGCTGATTGCCCGCATCATGCGGGAAAAAGGCTGCGGCAGCGGTCGTTTTGTAGAGGCAGGGCGAGAACAGCTGATCGGCTCTTATCTTGGGCAGACCTCTCCGATGATCGCAAAGCTCTTTCAGCAGGCTAGGGGCGGTGTCCTCTTTATCGATGAAGCCGGTGCCCTGCTGAATGGAAGCCATCAGGATATCTATGCCACAGAAGCCGTAAATGCACTGGTGCGCCACATGGAGCTGGAGCCCGAAACCATCGTCATCTTTGCCACATACCCCACGGAAATGCAGGAGCTTCTCCATTCCAATCCCGGCCTTTCCAGCCGCATTGCTCAGGTGCTGGATTTTCCGGACTATGACGAAGCGGAGCTCCTTCAAATCTTTCATTCCTTTGTACAAAAAGAATGCTTTGACACGGCAAAAGGCTGTAATGATGTCTGCCTCTCCTATTTCCGCAGGCTGAAGGCAGAAAAAAAAGAGCATTTCGGTAACGGGAGAGAAGCAAGACGCCTCTTTCAGGCTGCGAAGGAAGAATTTTCCCTGTACATGCTGACACATCCCGATGCGGAAATGATCTTAACTCCCCCTATGGTGCAGGCTGCTGTAGACCGCCTGTTGAGCCAGGAAAAACAGGAACCCATCCGAATCGGATTCTGATCCTGCAGCAAAAAGCAAAATGTATAAACGCTATTTTTAATGAATGATAAAGGAGGTTTTTCTTATGGGAAGAACAGAAAATATCGCTGTATTCGAGGATACAGCCCGTCTTTGTCGGGACAACGAAACACTTGCTCAGGCTGTCAAAACCACAGCCGAAGCACAGAAAATACTGCTGGAAGGCGACTCCCTTCCTTCTGCTGCACAGGAAAAGAAATATGACACACCTGCTCATGTGATCGTTTCCACCAAGCGCAGCTATGTCGCTGCCTCTGCTTACTGCGGCAAAAAAGTTTGTGTACTGAATTTTGCCTCTGCCACAAATCCCGGCGGCGGTGTTACCCGTGGTGCATCGGCACAGGAGGAATGCCTTTGCCGCTGCTCCTCCCTTTATCCGAATCTGGATACACCAAAGCTATGGAATGATTTTTACCGTCCTCACAGACAGGCAGCAAATCCGTTATATAATGATGACTGTATTTATACGCCCGATGTAATGGTATTTAAAACAGATACCGCACATCCCGAGATCATGGAAGAAGCCGATTGGTTCCAAGTGAATGTCATCACCTGCGCTGCACCAAACCTGCGGGAAAAACCCAGCAATGCCATGAATCCTATGGCAGGGACAAAAAAAGCCTCCATCACCCCCTCTGAGCTGCTTGCACTCCACGAAAAACGGCTGAGAAGGATTCTGGATCTGGCTGCAATGTATGAGAATGAAGTGGTTATCCTCGGTGCTTTTGGCTGCGGCGCCTTTCAGAATGATCCCAATGTAGTCGCACTGGCAATGAAGCATGTACTGCCTGAATATCTGCATGTTTTCCGCACCATTGAATTTGCTGTATACTGTAACCCTAAGGATGACAGCAATTACCGTATTTTCCACCGCACCTTAAAAGATCTCTCCAGATAAGAACACCAAAAAGCCGTTCCAAATAAGAACGGCTTTTCTTTTTGCTCATCAAATTTGCTTCCCCTTTTCCGTTATTCTTATCTTACAGAAAGACAAACAGGAGGGAAAAGAATATGACGATCAGCTTTAAAAATTTTATCTATGGCATGACAATATTTGAACTATACCCAACAGAAGACAGCAGCCAAAAAGTACCCTGCCTGTTTCGCGTAGGGCCGAAACGATTCCTCGAAGCACTGGCGGATCCAGAGCATACAAAGGTTCGCTATATGTATCATAACGGCAGCAAAATGGTTTATTCTGCCGATGAAAAAGCAGAATTTACAACAAAATACAGCAAACCGTTTTTTGATGCCCCTGCGTTTCTTCAGGAACGGGATATTGCCCACTCCTATTGTGACAAGGATCACTATAAATGGAATCGTAAGCTGAGCAAGCCATTTATGCCCAACAGCTACCTAATGGGAACATACGGCATCTGCTTTCATTCCGTCAACTGGCTGGATATAGAGATCAATCATTCCAAACTTTATTTTTTTGAGGACGGACTGACCTTATGCGGCAAACAGATTCAAAGCATCCAGTGGCGCAGCTTCGACGATGCGGATTCTGCTTCGGGGAAAAATCTGCAGCCTCTGATCAGAAAGCTTCTGGATGAAAAAAATCAATTTGATGCTGCAAAGCTGTATACTGCAGCAGAAAATAGCAGCAATACGAGTCTTTATGCCCTTTCCGTCATCACAACGGACAGCACCTTCTATCTGGAGGGCGGACTGGAGCGCACCCTTTCCATCGATACAAAGGAGGAGCATTTTACATACTCCCTCCCCCTCGGTATCTCCGCTCAGCAAATAACAGCACTTATGATCTCCCTGCTGGATACAGAGGATCATCTTGCCTTATGCTCCAGACTGCATCAGCTTCTGAGCGAAGGAAAGATCCTTCTGCCAAGGCATCCACGGCAATAAATAAAAAATCCGCTTTTCAGCGGATTTTTTTATTCCTCATATTTTTTCACTGCTTTTTTCCAGGTTTCTCGGATTTCCTCCCGAAGTGCTTTCGGCTCCAGCACCTCCACTGCATCAGCATACTGCATGGCAAAAAGCTTCACACCATCTGCTGCGATCATCATCGTCACCTCTACCGTATTTGCTTCTGCATCATAAGAGGAATACTGGGGTAAGGAACCAAAGAAATCCATCAGAACGCTGAGCATGCTCACACTACAGCGCATCCGCACAAATTCCTTTTTCCCGGGATACATAACCGGGCAGCTGTTTCGATAACGGATAGGATCAAAATCACCCGGGATCTCATAGCCTTCCTCCAATATCTCCACCTTCAGGATACGATCCACCCGCAGATTCATCATGCCCCGATGCTTTGCGATCAGATAATAATATCCATTCGACCACATCAATGCATAGGGCTCCATCTCCAGTGTCCCGTGATTTTTCCGCTCCTGAAGCTTTGGCTCCCAGCCCGCTTCCTTGCTGCGTTTCAGCACATATTCCCCATAAACGACCCTTACCTTCTTTTTCTGGCGGATCGCTTCATCCAGCAGACGGATCCAGCCAAACTGCTCCTCGCTCCCTCGCTTATGGGCGTAGCGATTGGGGATCGCCTTTGCCTTATGGGGGCTGAGATAATGAAATGCATTCAGAAATTTCTTTGTCTGCCGCTCCGAAAGGTAAGGATATACCTGTATCAGATCCGAAAGAATACGCCATTCCGTATCTGTCAGCACATTTGCCAGATAGTATCTTCTAGGCAGATTATTTTTTCCATCATTCAGCTCCAGATCATCATAGCTGACATATCTGACCTTTCCCAGTGCATTCTTTTTCTTTGCAACACAGCGGATTCGATAAGGAAAGGTATTCAGATCCACCGGCAGACGATCCTTTAATATTTTATCTACTGTAGAATAAGAAGGTGTACGAAAGGGAACCTTTGCGATCTCCAGATCCGATTTTCCGGAATATAAGGGATAGCCCTCTGCATTTTCTACCACAACATGAAGGCTTTCCTCATTCTGATAGGCATTGGTGATACCGCCGTCTGCTTCAATAATGGTACCGGGATATAACCCATTGATCAGATCCTTCTCCTTTGGAAATAGCCGCTTGACTGTATCGGCAGAAGGTGCCTCCTCCATCTGTTCGAGATAATCACAGATCTCCTGCACCGTCAGGGGATGCTCCTTGCTGGCATGCTCCTTCAATACCGTCCAGATCGCTTCCAGACTGCGATAGGAATTGCTGTAGCCGCTTCTATTCTTTTTGGCTGTTTTTTTCCCTTTTTCCTCCACGAAATTTCGCCCCCTCTTCTGATTTTTTTCAGTATAGCATCATCCAAAAACAGTGTCAATCGCCGCACCCAATGCCAAAAACACTGCTCATCCGCCCTCCCGCAGACAAAATAAAAGGGAGAACACCACGCTCTCCCCATCAAAACTCCTCACTTATGCTTCCACAACAGGAGATGCTTTTTCTTCCTGTCTTCTTTTCACAGCTTCTCTCCGGTTCCTTCTTTTTTCTTCCTTTACCTCCTGCAGCAGCATCTCCGATTCCTCCTCAAAGGAGAAGGAAACTCTGGAAAACAGTGCTCTCATCGCCGGAATCTCACAGTGCAGGGACATTTCTATAATCATATCCTCCTCAGCCAATTCATGAAAGAAGCACTGCAGCAGAGAATCCTGCTCGATTTCCTTCAGTAAAACTGAGATGCTTCCCTGCATGGAAGCGGCAAATGCATCCTTTGCCGCTTCTGCAGGTGTTTTTATATCGGTAAAAAAAGTCTCTTGCAGCAAAGCCCAGTCATCCTCATTCTCCTGCAGCCATCTCCAGTTCTTCATCAGATAAGCCTTTGCCGCCTGGTCTTCCTCCTCCTGCACCACATCACGAAGCCCCTCAGAAAAACTGCATTCCCCTTCCTCGCAAGCCAGTCTGATCCGCCTTAATGCACTGCTCACGACTTCAGCCGTTTCTTTCCTTTTCACCGCTTCCTCTGCCAGTGTCCGCAGCTCCTGCAGTACAGCAAAGATCACGCTGAGCTGTGCCTCAAAGGAGAGCATGTTCAGCTTATCCTCCGTATTCTCCTCCCCTCGCAGAATCCTTCTGATCCGCTCTGAAGTGCAGGCCCTTTCCCTTTGACAATAATAAGTAAAAAAGGAATCCGCAATTCTTCCATCGGAAATATACTGAGCGATCAGAGGGTATGTCACAGGGATCCCCCTTTTCTGCATTTCATGCAGCATAACGGAAAGATCCTCCCATGCACGGGGTGTCACAATATAACGTCCCCGCAGCCCCTCTCTCTTGCTATAAAAATGCTTCCGATGGCTGTCCAGATAGGATAAAACCCCTTGATCCAGCCCTTTCTCTTCCATATATTCCTTCCATACCGCATAGTCCGGCTCGATCCAGAGCAGCCGCACACGATCTGCAGTCACTGCATCCATTTCCATTGCACCTCTATGGTATTCTGCAGGATTTCCCGTCAGCACCAGCAGCCATCCATCCGGAATGGAGTGTCTTCCAAAAACCTTTTCCTGTAAAAGCTGCAGCGTAATCGGACGAAGAGA
>JAUNCB010000335.1 GCA_030526765.1 Bacillota bacterium | reverse complement strand
GCAGGCTCGGGCTTGCCCGCTGCACGCCACAGGAATGCTGCCATCTGCCCGCGGGTACAGGTCATATCGGGGCCAAAGGCTGTTTCTGTGATGCCGCTGGTGATGCCTTCCTGCAGTGCCCACAGGATCGCATTGAAATAATACATATCCTTGCTTACATCTGTGAAAGGATTTTCCATATTTTCCGCCGCAGGTGCTTCATAGCCGATCATATACAGAGAAAGGTGGTCTGTTTTCCAGGATACCCGTTTTTCCTTTGCATGGTATTTTGTTTCACAGCGTTCCTTATTGCCGTTTTCATCCACATACCAAACCACGAGCCCCTCAGGGTGTTCTCCCTTCTGCAGCTCATAAGGCACATCAATAATGATCTCTCCGCCTATATCGGAAATATTCTTTCCGTCGGAAACAAGAGAAATATCATATACAGGGCGGTTCTGAACGGCTTCCGCCTGCTTGCTGTTTGGCTTTACATCCTCGAAGGAAAGGATGGAAAGTGTGATATCCGCCCCATTTGCCTGTTCTGCCTGTTCATCCAGTGCATCTGCATCAAATACAATGGATATTCCGTCGAAAAGGACAATTTCAAACCGCATTGTGCTGTTATCGGGGTCATTCATCTTCTCTTCCAGTCTCTCCACGATTTCCGAAGGAAGCTCAACCGCACTGATATCCACCATCTCGGAGAAATCAATGGTAACTGTGCCGCCATCTTCCCCGTCATTGATCACGCTGTCCAGTTCGTTCAGATCCAGATCCTTGATCACTGCCGTATTCCCATCCAGTGCCGCTTTCACACGGGTTTGCTTTGCATCACCGGAGATGGGCACCGTCACATCCTGACTCGTGGAGCTGCCGCCGCTGCTGCTCCCCTTGCGCTTTGTAATAGTAATGTTGACCGGTATCACCACAGATTCATAATTTACGCTGTCCTGCGGCACAAAGATCAGATAATGCACACCGCTGTCACTGACATTCACAGGGGCATCCTCTACCAGTTCGCCCGTTGCATCTGTCCAGAGCCAGATTCCTTCTATATTGGATTTTGCCTGACAGTCCTCCACCGTAACAGGTGTTCCGTCATACCGCTTGGTGAAATCCTGCGCTGAATACTCATGCACCTTCAGGATCGCAATTTCAATGGCTGCCGATTCCCGATATTTATAATTTTCATCCTCCGGAGAATTGCAGAGGTAAACATTGTATCTGCCCGGTTCCAATGGTGTATTTTGGCTGTCCAACCGCGTCCATTCACTATCGCGTTCTTCTCTGTATTTATACCAGAGCTGCAGCTTAGGCATAGGATCACATCCTACCAGATTGGAGGGGTAGTCAAAATACTCTACCCAGTCAACAGGGCCCTTGCCTTCTTCATACACCTGGTCGTTCTCCTTGTTGTAAATCAGTTTTCCTGCCTGATTCGATTTCGTCAGAGACAGACTGCCGAAATCCTTCTTTGTCAGTTCTGGGAGCTTCCAGGTGTATTCCGCAGAAATCGGATCTTTTCCATTTACTGTTTCCGTAACCGTTACATCAACCGTAAATCCTTCCGCAATCTCGCTTGTATCAAACCAGAACTCACCAGTGGTGGCAAAATTCGTATTTACACCGAAATGCTCAGGCAACTCACCCTCATATTCGAATTTGAGTTCCCCATCCTCGCGCGTATTTTTAACAACGGGAGAAATCTCTGTCTCACCCTTTT
>JAUNCB010000066.1:3690-6526 GCA_030526765.1 Bacillota bacterium | reverse complement strand
AGGATGACGCACATATCTTCATGACAGAAGAACAGATCAAAGACGAAATCTCCGGCGTAATCAGACTGATCGACAGCGTTTACAGCCTGTTCGGTTTCAAATATCACATCGAACTGTCCACAAGACCCGAAGACAGCATGGGTTCCGACGAAGCTTGGGAAATCGCTACAAACGGTCTGCAGAACGCTCTGGATGAAAACGGCATCAAATATGTAATCAACGAAGGCGACGGCGCATTCTATGGTCCTAAGATCGACTTCCATCTGGAAGACTCCATCGGCAGAACATGGCAGTGCGGTACAATCCAGCTGGATATGCAGATGCCTGAAAGATTCGAACTGGAATACACAGCACCCGACGGCAGCAAAAAACGTCCCGTTATGATCCACCGTGTATGCTTCGGTTCTATCGAGCGTTTCATCGGTATCCTGATCGAACACTTTGCAGGTGCATTCCCCGTATGGCTGTCTCCTGTACAGGTTAAGGTTCTGCCTATCTCCGAAAAATTCACAGATTACGCAAACAGCGTGGCAGCAGCGCTGGATGCAGAAGGTATCCGCGTGGAAACAGACCACAGAGCAGAAAAGATCGGCTACAAGATCAGAGAAGCAAGAAACGAAAGAACACCTTATATCATCGTTGTTGGTGAAAAGGATCAGGAAGCAAATCTGGTTTCCCTGCGTTCCAGAAAGAACGGCGAAGAAGGTCAGGTTGCACTGGCAGACTTCATCGCAAGAATCAAAGAAGAAATCGAAACAAAGGTTCTGGACTAATCCGAATCTCAAAAGGGCGAAGCAAAGGCTTCGCCCTTGTTTTTGATTGACTTTTTTCCTTTTTTTCGGTAAGATAAAGAAGATTTTAAACAGCAAAAAAAGTTTAAAATTATCAATAAAAATATGTTGACATATTTGTATATAACTGATATACTAATTCGGTAAACAAAGAAGAAGTTCCGCTTCTCACCTTATGGCATGAGCAAATAGGGTTAATACAGTATTCGAACAGAGGATAGCTCTGTTTTTCTGTGTGCGGCGGATTTCTTCCGGCGCTTTCTTTTTTGAAAGAAAGGGCTTGTGGATACAGTAAATTTGGGAGGTGCTTACCATTACTGAGTTAATGATTAACGAACAGATCAGAGACAAAGAAATCCGACTGATCGATGAAAACGGTGAACAGCTGGGTATCGTTTCTTCTAAGGAAGCGCAGAAAATTGCGGACGAAAGAAAACTGGACCTGGTAAAGATTGCTCCAACAGCAAAACCCCCCGTATGCCGTATCATGGACTATGGGAAATACAAATTCGATCAGGCAAAGAAAGAAAAAGAAGCCAGAAAGAAACAGAAAACAGTTGATGTAAAAGAACTGCGTCTGTCCCCCAGCATCGATACACACGATGTTCAGGTAAAGGTGAAAAAAGCCAATGAATTCCTGAAGGACGGCGACAAGGTTAAAATCAGCATCCGTTTCAGAGGCCGTGAAATCGGTCATTCCAAGGTTGGCATGCAGATTCTGGAAGACTTCGCCAAGGCAACGGAAGAATTTGGTGTAGTTGACAAGCAGCCTAAAATGGAAGGCAAAAGTCTGGTTATGTTCCTTGCACCAAAGAACTGATCCGCAATGCGGAAGGAAACTATCACAAACATGTTTAGGAGGACAATACAATGCCTAAGTTGAAAACAAAAAAAGCAGCAGCAAAAAGATTTAAAGTTACCGGCACAGGTAAAGTAAAAAGAAACAAATCCAACACACAGCATATCCTTGGTAAAAAGTCCAGAAAGAGAAAAAGAAATCTGAGACACGCTACAACAGCTGACAGAACAGTAGAAAACAAGATCAAAAAGACACTGATTCCTTACGCTTAATCAGCAGTTTCAGGAACGACAATTTTTCGAATATACTTATTTTAGGAGGACTTTACAATGGCAAGAGTAAAAGGCGCGCTGAACGCTAGAAAAAAACATAAAAAAGTACTGAAGCTGGCTAGAGGCTACCGTGGCGCTAGATCCAAACAGTACAGAGTAGCTAAACAGTCTGTAATGAAAGCAATGGCATTCGCTTTCGCTGGCAGAAAACAGACAAAGAGAGAATACAGAAGCCTGTGGATCGTAAGAATCAACGCAGCTGCAAGAATGAACGAAATTTCTTACAGCAAACTGATCCACGGTCTGAAAGTAGCTGGCGTAAACATCAACAGAAAAATGCTGGCTGAACTGGCTGTATCCGATCCCGCTGCTTTCACAAAACTGGCTGAAACAGCAAAAGCAGCTCTGTAATTCAGATTTGTGAAATACTAAGACGATTCTTCGGAATCGTCTTTTTTTCTGTTCTATTATGCATATGCGATTGCATCAAAAAAGGAGTATGAGGCTGTTAGCTTCGTACTCCTTATGCTTTATTTGCAAAGCAGGAAATACAGATCATTCACATTTGTTCCTGTTGGGCCCGTAAGAACAAGACTGTCCGCTGCGGCAAGGGCATGATAGGAATCATTTTCCGCAAGAACAGCAGGAATGGAAATGCCCATGGAGGAAAGCAGTGCTTTGGTGGATCCGTCGGTAATACCGCCGGCGGCATCTGTAGGGCCGTCTGTTCCGTCAGAGCCGACAGCAGCAACCAGTATGCCATCCATACCACTGATGCCTTCTGCTGCAGCAAGGGCGAGCTCCTGATTTCTGCCGCCTTTCCCTTTGCCTGTGATGTGCACAACGGTTTCTCCGCCGCAGATGATGGCGCAGGGAGGCTTCAGAGGCAGATTGTCCTTACGGATGGTTTTTGCCATGGAGGCAAGGAATCTTCCTGCTTCTCTGGCTTCGCAGTCCAGCATATTCGTCAGGAT
>JAUNCB010000066.1:0-3590 GCA_030526765.1 Bacillota bacterium | reverse complement strand
TTTCTGTTCCTGATATGGTGTTTTCATCGGGAAGCGGGTGTCCTGCTTCAAAAATAGTAAAGCCTGGAATGCTTCCACGGGAATGTCCGTATTTTGTCAGAACGATCCCGCAGTCAATGGAATGGGGGATATGTGCGGCAGCCGCCTTTGCCATATTCCATGCAGCCTTGCCAATGGCAATGACGATCACGCGTCCGTTAAAAATATACTCTTTTCCGCAGATCGCCTTTTTTACAGCTTCATCGGGAAGGGATGCCTGAATGGCAGTTTCTATGATTTTTCTGGCATCAGAATGTAATTGTTTCATAGGGAACACCTCTTTTAGGGTTAATTTGCTATCAGTGTACCATAAGAAAGGAAAATAGAAAAGGAAAAGAGACCCAATGGAAGAGGGTCTCTATAAGGGGAGGGTATGTATACTATGTCTGTTGTCCCGCTCTCTTTGGGACAAGTTAATCATAATCTTTTTATATGAATTGTGTATTTCTGAAATATGAACGTTTTGTAAACTTTAGGGAAGAGAAGAAAAAGAGGTGTATCTTTTTCGTTTTTAAGGTATCATAGGGGAAAAGGAGGCGGAAAAATGTTTGGGAAAGAAGAGATCAGGGCATTTCTGACAGAAAGAAAAATCGAATTCGACTGGGTCGAGCATCCTGCGGTTTATACGATCGAGGAGATCGAAGCACTGGGGCTGGAAAATACAGATGAAATCGCAAAGAACCTGTTTCTGCGGGATCAGAAAGGGAAACGACATTTTCTGATGGTGATCCGCGGGGACAAGAAGGCAGATCTGAAAAGTCTGGGAGAAAAACTGGGGGTCGGAAAGCTGTCCTTTGCTTCGGAGGAACGGCTGGAAAAGTATATGGGGCTGAAAAAAGGGGCTGTTTCACCCTTTGGGATTTTCAATGATACTGGCTGCAAAGTAGAGGTTTTCTTTGATCGGGATTTTCTCGCCATGGAAAAGGTGGGGGTGCATCCCAATGATAATACGGCTTCCGTTTATCTGAAAACCGAGGTGCTTCTGGAAATCATACGGGAGCATGGGAATTCTCTGGAAATCATATCTTTTGTGTAAGAATTTTGGAAAAAACATTGAGAAAGCCCTTCTTTTATGATAAAATATATAGCGTTGCGAAGAGGAAGTTCTTTTGCAGCAAGTCTGTATTTTGAAAGGAAGCAGAAATGGATAGGAAAGCAGGAACTGCTGTCAGACCCAGCGAACTGGAGCTGGCAAGACAGCTGGAATATATTCGAACCATACGGGAAAAAAATGACGCCTTTGCTGCGGAAAAGGGCCGCAAACGGAAGTTTTATTCTCTTGCCATGGGCTGCCAGATGAATGCCCATGATTCTGAAAAGCTGGAGGGTATGCTGACGGAAATGGGCTATGAACGCACAGAGGTGGAAAAGGAAGCAGATTTTGTGATCTACAATACCTGCTGTGTGCGGGAAAATGCTGAGCTCAAGGTTTATGGCAAGCTGGGCTGGCTGAAGCACTATAAGGAAACGAAAAACCCCGAGGCCATCATCGCCCTCTGTGGCTGTATGATGCAGCAGGAAACGGTTCTGGCGGAGCTGAGAAAGAAATACCGTCATGTGGATATCGTTTTCGGAACCTTCAATCTCTATAAGCTGCCGGAACTGGTGGCAACCCGCATGGAAAGTGACAGAACGGTATATGATATCTGGCAGGAGCATCAGGAAGTGGTGGAGGATCTTCCCATCATCAGACATTTCCCCTATAAGGCATCTGTCAATATTATGTTCGGCTGTAATAATTTCTGTTCCTACTGCATCGTGCCTTATGTGCGCGGCAGAGAACGGAGCCGTAACCCCGAGGATATTCTTGCGGAGGTGCGTAAACTGGCAGCAGACGGCGTAAAAGAGGTCATGCTGCTGGGACAGAATGTGAATTCTTACGGAAAGAATCTGGAGCATCCCGTTTCCTTTGCAGAGCTTCTGCGAATGGTAAACGAGGTGGAGGGCATTGAACGGATTCGCTTTATGACCTCTCATCCGAAGGATCTTTCCGATGAATTGATACAGACCATGGCAGAGTGCGATAAGGTATGCAAATATCTTCACCTGCCTGTTCAGAGCGGCAGCAGTGAGATTCTCAGCCGCATGAACCGTCGTTACACCAAAGAGGCTTATATGGAGATCGTGCGGAAGGCAAGAGCGGCAATGCCCGATATTACCCTGAGCACAGATATTATTGTGGGCTTCCCCGGTGAAACGGAAGAAGATTTCCAGCAGACGCTGGATGTGATCCGTGAAGCACGCTACAGCACAGCATTCACATTTATTTATTCCAAGCGGACAGGCACACCTGCGGCAGTGATGGAAGATCAGGTGTCGGAGGATGTGGTAAAGGACCGCTTTGACAGAATGCTGGATCTGCTCAATCCGATCGTGCATGAGGTGCATGAGGAACAGGTAGGCAAGGTGATGACTGTATTCGCGGAGGAAGTTAGCAAACAGAACAGTTCTATCCTGACGGGCCGTGCCGACAATAATATGCTGGTACATTTCCCCGGAACGGAAGATATGATCGGGCAGATGATCCCCGTTAAGATCATCGATAACAAAACATTTTATTTGATTGGTGAAAGGATTTAAGGTGAAACATTATGGCAACAGTATTTGAAATGGCAAGAGCACTGGGCGAAGAACTGCAGAAAACACCTCAGGTGGAAGCACTGCTGGCAGCAAAGGCAGCATACGAAAATGACCCCGAGGTTTCCAAACTGGTAGCGGAATATACACAGATGCACTATGACTTTGAAGCAAAAATGCAGCAGGGCGGCATCGAAATCGAAGAACAGAGAGCGTTCAACGAAAAAATGAAAACAATGGGCGAACAGATCAGAACAAACAAACTGGCTTCCGATCTGTATGTTGCAGAACAGAACTTCAATAATTTCATGAATGCAGTATTCAACATCATCACAGCAACTCTGACAGGGGAAGAACCCGAACAGGCTGGCGGCTGCGATCCCAGCTGCTGCTCTTCCTGCGGCGGCTGCTGCCACTGATGATCCACAGAAATACGAAGAAAAGATAGAATTTTCATTACCCGAACTCCTGAAAATGGGGTTCGGGTATACTTGCTAAAAAGGAGAAGGAGGAGAGACATCCATGGCGAAGATCACGCCTATGATGCAGCAATACTTTGAAATCAAGGAAAACTATAAGCATTGCCTGCTCTTTTTCCGTTTAGGTGACTTTTACGAAATGTTTTTCGAGGATGCGGTGATTGCATCCAAGGAGCTGGAGATCACTCTGACGGGAAAGGACTGGGGGCAGGAAGAAAGAGCCCCTATGTGCGGTGTGCCCTTTCATTCTGCGGATGGCTACATTGCCCGTCTGGTGGAAAGAGGCTATAAGGTGGCCATCTGTGAACAGGTGGAGGATCCAAAGGCGGCAAAGGGACTGGTAAAGCGGGATGTTGTTCGTGTCATTACCCCCGGTACAGTGGTGGATCAGACGGTTCTGGATGAAACCAGAAACAACTACATCCTTTCTGTTTTCAGCACAGCCAGCGGCTATGGCATTGCTGTTTGTGATGTTACCACAGGGGAATTTCAGAC
>JAUNCB010000065.1:4331-6549 GCA_030526765.1 Bacillota bacterium | reverse complement strand
ATAGATGGCTGTCTGAAAAACAGAACCCGGCTTACAGGCCTGCTTGCTGAAAAAAGAAAAAACGCCGATGCAATCATGGATTGCATTGGCGTTTTCTGTTTTATTCGGGGTCTCCATAAAGAAGGACAAGGGTATTGTAATGATCGGGGGAATAATAGATCAGCCCGTCATTGGAATACAGAAGGCGTTCGCTTCCGCGTGTGTCCTTACCGAGGGTATTCACATCGCACTCTCTGTAGTAACGCCCAACTGCTTCGGGGAGCTGCAGCTCTGGCATATAGCTGGAATAAAACCGATCTCCCCCGATGGCATGCCCCGGGAGGCAGGATTCCAGACTGCCGCCGATCCAGCCGGCCAGCTGAGCCTCTGTTTTTGTTACATAATTTGAGGGTAGATGACCGTATTTATACAAATAAGAGGCAACATCCTCTGCAGAGTGATAATGACCGTCTTCTGTGAGGGTGATCTGTTCTGCCAGAGAAGTCTGGGATTCTAAGCGGGAAAGGCTGACGATGCCGTAGATGACAGAGAGTACTGCCAGAAGGATGGCTGCAATGCAGAGAAACTTACCGACAGGGGAACCTGTTTTTTCCTGCCCTTCTGGGGGAATTGTTTTATGATTATCCGTTTGCATAGGTATCCTCCTGTTCTTTTGCGATCCGATAGCAATCTTTCCCTGCCGCCTTTGCGGCATAGCCGGCAGTATCAGCCTCTTCAAAAAGGCCTTCAAAGGTGTCACCATCCTGATAGAAGGCGACCCCAATGCTTACAGAGCCACTGAGTTCTCTGCCATCTGCTGTCTGGATACGGATCGTTCGAATATCCTGCTGAAAAGTCTCAACTTCTGCCAGGAGTGCCTTTCGGGAGTTTCTGCCCATCAGAAGTACATAAAATTCATCACTTTTTTCGCCTACATTGCAGACGATATTTGTGCTGCTCTCCGGAAAATGCTTTTTGGTAACATCGGAAAAAGCGACAATCAGCATATTTACTGCTTCTTCCCCATGGGATTCCACTTTTTTACCCATATTATCCCCATCGTAGGCGAGCATGGCAGTTACGCCTTCGGGGAAAGCCTGTTCTGCAAAAATAGCGGATGCATCCTCTACAAAGGCATCCATTGTCAACAGATGGGTCGTCAGGGTTTTGCGGCCGGCATCCTCCATCTGAAGAATATCTTCTTTATATTGCGTTGTCAGTGCATGAACAGCGGCAGTTTCGTATTCTGATTTCTGTATCTTTGTAAAGGTAAGCACATTCAGAGAAAATAGATCGCAGAGAATAATGCACCAAAGCTGCTTTTTACTGAATTGTGTTTTCATATATCCTTCCTCCATAAAAGCTGCTTCGTCTATTTCTACACTGCTGATATAATGATCCGGTGCTGTCTGGATCACATAGCCGCAGTTTGTTACGCTTCGCAGTGCAAGTTTTTTATATGCCAGTTCATCCTGCAGCATTTTAAAGCTGGTTCCGCAGTCGGGACCGATTGCTGCTGTATACAGCAAAGCCATCCCTTCGATGGTTCCGCCTCCGTTAGGAACAGTATAGGGGGTATCATGCCAGCGAGCCTTGAGGGTTTCATAATATTGGAGCAGGGTTTCTTCCTCAAATTGTCCGGTAGAAGGGGGAGATTTGCATGGGGAATTTCTTTATGATATGATAACAAAAAATCGAAAAGGAGAGAAAAGGATGAAAGTGACATATCTGCATCACAGCGGCTTTCTGGTGGAAACAGAAACAAAGGTGCTGCTGTTCGATTATTATACAGAAGGGGGAAGAAAGACATTTTTCGATCCTGCGGCATATCCCCGAAAGGATATTTTTGTGTTTGTGTCCCATGCCCATGAGGATCATTATGACAGAAGGATTTTAGACTGGGAAAAATATTCCAATGTGAAATATGTGCTGTCCTTTGATGTGCGCACCATGCTGGGCTTTACAGGGGAGGTGCTCCATGTGCAGCCCCACGAAACATATACATTTGACGGTATTGTGATCCAAACCCTGCAGTCCAATGATGAAGGGGTAGCCTTTCTGGTGAAAGCCGACGGCAAGACCATCTACCATGCAGGCGATCTGAACTGGTGGCACTGGAACGGCGAACCGGATGAATTCAATGATGATATCCGCAGAAGCTACACTACGGAGATCGACCTGCTGAAAGAGGCGGAGATAGATGTGGCATTTGTGCCTGCTGATTTGAGATTAGAGGATA
>JAUNCB010000065.1:281-4321 GCA_030526765.1 Bacillota bacterium | reverse complement strand
AGTGGACTATTTCCAGAAGGCGGCAGGGGCGAAAACCATATTCCCGATGCATTTCTGGGGACGATTTGATGTCTGCGGGATGCTGCAGGAAAAGGAGTATGGAGATGTGATCCGGAAAATCAGCAAAGAAAATGAAACATTTTTCCTGTGATGGAAAAAGCTTAAGAAAAAATTCAGACATTTTCCGCGGTTTTGTTTTATACTAAAGAAAAAAGGGATACAGACAGGAGAAGAAGAATGAAAACAAAACGGGAAAAACGAAAAAAGAAAGGACTGCGGATCTGGCAGAAGCTGGTGCTTTTGGTTTGCCTGTTTTTCCTCGGTTACGGCGGCTTTATGGTTTATGATATGCTCACAAAGCCCTATACCATTGCGCTGGATGCAGGGCATGGGGGAAAGGATGTCGGTGCAGAGGGGATCATACAGGAGATCGAACTGACGGAGCGGACCGTGGCGGAGCTGCAGGCTTTGCTGAAGGAGGACGGGCGTTTCCGCATCGTGCTGTCCCGCAAGGCAGGCGAGGGGATGTCCATTACGGAGCGCAATGAAAAATTCCGTAAGCGGCAGCCGGATCTGATGCTGTCCATCCATGGAAATGCCAGTGAGGAAAGCAGAGCCTATGGCTTTGAGGTATATCCTGTGCCGCCCGGACGGGAAAATCATGAGGAAAGCCTTGATTTTGCCCTGCTTCTGGCGGAGGAGATGGAAACCGTAGGTGCAAAGCTCAGAGGTACCGATGGGGTACGCTTTGGCTATTATAAGGAAAACGGACAGAAGCTTCTGGTGGATTCTGTTGATACCAGAATTTATGAGTATCCCACCTTTGGGATGCTGAACGGCATGGAATGTCCTGCGGTTCTGGTGGAGCAGTGCTTTATCACCAATGCAGCGGATGTGGAGGCCTTTGGCACAGAGGCAGGCTGTAAAAAATCGGCAGCGGCATATTATCGTGCCATCTGCCGCTATGTGGAGGAACTGGAGCAGGAAGCTGCCGCCGCAGAAGAAGCATAAGCAATAGAAGAAAGACCTCTCGTGGATGAGAGGTCTTATTTTTATTCGATCTTCAGTTGCTTTTTGTCCAGTTGCTTATGCACATTTTCCCGCAGAAGGGTATACAGCACGGAAACAGCAGGAATGAATACCAGCATACCAATAACTCCGAAGAGGCTACCCCCCAGAGAAACGGCTGCCAGTACCCAGATGGCAGGAAGCCCGATGGAGCCGCCCACGACCTTGGGATAGATCAGGTTGCCTTCGATCTGCTGCAGGATCAGGAACATGATAACAAAGAGCAGTGCCTGCTTTGGATCCACCGTCAGAATCAGGAATACACCGACACCGCAGCCGATGAATGCCCCGAAAATAGGGATCAGTGCCGTAAAGGCGATCAGTACGCCCACCAGAAGGGCGAAGGGGAATCGGAAAATAGACATAGCGATGAAGAACATCACACCAAGGATCACGGCTTCCACGCACTGTCCTGTCAGAAAGCTGGAGAAGATGCGATGGGTCAGCCCGCAGATCCGCATCAGCTCTTTTGCATGCTCCTCTTTCATATAAGCAAAGAACAGCTTTCGCATCTGTCTGCTGAGGAAGGACTGCTGCAGCAGAATATAGCAGGCAAAGACAAAGGCGATGAAGAAGGTGCCGACACCGCTGACAATACCTGTGGCAACGCTGATGGTGGAATCCAGCATAGTGTTTGCACCTACACGGAAGAAGCTTACCATCTGGTTGAGCAGTTCCTCCCAGTTAAGGCTTGCTTCCAGTTCCTCCAGATACAGGATCAGCTCCGGATTATTGTTGAATATGGTTTCCACCTTTGCCAGAAGGACGGGAACCTTTTCCGGAAGGGTATTGCCCAGCATACGGATGGTGTTGGCCAGCTCGGGCAGTACAACCATGACCACAAGACCCAGCACAGCCAGAACCAGCAAAAGGGTCAGCACAAGGCACAGAGGGGCAGCGGCACTGGCCAGCCTGCTGCAGGGCTTCACATTTCGGAACAGCCTTTTCCGGAGGCTGTTCATGGGCACACTCAGCACAAAGGCAATGGCACCGCCCAGCAGGAAGGGGAAAAGGATGTGCAGCAAAAAGCCTGCGGCATCCAGAACAACGGTATAATTTAATAATCCGACCAGAATCACAATGGTGAATACGATCAGCCCACGGATCTTTCGGATGGTTTCTTTATCTAACTGCAAAAGATCAGCTCCTTATCAGATTTTTATATTAAAGGGCAGTATAACAAAAAGAATGGTCTGTTGCAAGAATTGTCGGGGGATTTATGCCTGATCCTCCAGAATAAAGATCTGGTGAGGATCAAAATCGAAGAATTCACAGGTATCGTATAGCTCATCCATATCGACCTCCAATCCTTCGGCCATTCGATCGATCGTAGGGTCGGAAATATCCGCCTGGGCAATCTCCAGAATATAGTCGATCAGAGAGGGCATATATTCCTCCACAAAGGCAGTGGTTTCCGCATCCTCCGGGTCAACCAGACCATTGATGATGCGGCGATAAATACTGTCCATGCGGGCATACAGGCGGATCACGGAATTCAGATTCATCCGATCCTGGCTGCTGTTTGTAAAGTCTACCATAAAATCACCTCATTCTGTTCATTGTAGTTCCTGTGGAAAGTATAGCACAGAGGCAAAGAAGGTAGCAATGAAAAATAAGTTCTGGCGAATTTCTTTCTTTTTTCTTTACAGAAAAGCCCTTTGCGGTTAAACTAATATGAGGAAATTATGACTGCT
Source organism: Bacillota bacterium (assembly GCA_030526765.1). Lineage (GTDB taxonomy): Bacteria > Bacillota > Clostridia > Lachnospirales > Anaerotignaceae > Anaerotignum_A. The sequence continues at coordinate 1,559 of JAUNCB010000065.1, read as the reverse complement.
TTTCAGAAGAAAGGAAGAATACTATGGAAATCAGAACAAGATTTGCGCCCTCTCCTACGGGCTATATGCATATCGGTAACCTGCGTACCGCACTTTACGAATATTTGATCGCGAAATCTCAGGGCGGGAAATTCATCCTGCGTATCGAGGACACAGATCAGGGCAGACTGGTGGAAGGCTCTGTGGATGTGATCTATAAAACCATGAAAATGACAGGTCTTAAGCATGATGAAGGTCCCGATGTGGGCGGTGCTTTCGGCCCCTATGTACAGTCTGAAAGAATGGGCATGTATATGGACTATGCAAAGGAACTGGTGGAAAAGGGTGAAGCATACTACTGCTTCTGTACCAAGGAAAGACTGGAAAGCCTGAAGGAAGCCAACGGCGAAGGGGCATCCTTTGCAAAATATGACCGTCACTGTCTGGGTCTGTCTCAGGAAGAGGTACAGGCAAAGCTGGATGCAGGCGAACCCTTTGTTATCCGTCAGAAAATGCCCGATACAGGCACAACAACCTTCAGTGATGTGGTTTACGGCGATATTACAGTGGATAATGCAGAGCTGGACGATCAGATCCTGATGAAGGCGGATGGTTTCCCTACCTACAACTTTGCAAATGTAGTGGATGACCATCTGATGCAGATCACTCATGTGGTACGCGGCAGCGAATACCTGTCCTCCACACCCAAATATAACCTGCTGTATGATGCGTTCGGCTGGGAAAAACCCGTTTACGTGCATCTGCCTGCGGTAATGCGTGATGCAACCCATAAGCTGTCCAAACGCCATGGCGATAAATCCTTTGAGGATCTGGTGAATGAAGGCTTTGTAGTAGAAGCCATCATGAACTATATCGCCCTTCTGGGCTGGAGCCCTTCCGATAATACAGAGATTTTCTCTCTGCAGGAACTGGAAGAAAAATTCGATATTGCAGGTCTGAGCAAGTCTCCTTCTATTTTTGATATCAAAAAGCTGACATGGATGAACAGCGAATACCTGAAGGCAATGGATTTCGATAAATATTTCGAACTGGCTGAGCCCAAACTGGCGGAAGCACTGGCAGGCACAGATCTGGATCTGAAAAAAATCGCTGCTCTGTTGCAGAAAAGACTGGAAACGCTGAATGATATTCCCGGTCTGGTACAGTTCTTTAAAGAACTTCCGGTATATAGTACAGAGTTGTATACCCATAAGAAAATGAAAACCAATGACGAAATCGCTCTGGCAAGCCTGCAGGCTGCTTTGCCGGTGTTGGAGGGGCTGAATGATTGGAACGAAA
>JAUNCB010000065.1:0-271 GCA_030526765.1 Bacillota bacterium | reverse complement strand
ATGGAACTGGCAGATAGTCTGGGCAAGGAAGAAGCCTTGCGCAGAATCAGAGCTGGCATCGAGCTGCTGCAGAAATAAAGACATCAAAAAAGGAACGGAAATTTGATTTCCGTTCCTTTTTTATTGTTTTCATTATGGAACCATCTGATCCATAAAATCATCCATGGCACGTTCTGCTTTTCCTACCATACGCTTACCTTTTCTTGCCATTTTGTGGTAGGTGCGGCGATCCATCATCAGAAAGCCTACGCCTGCAGCTGTCATAGCACCG
>JAUNCB010000334.1 GCA_030526765.1 Bacillota bacterium | reverse complement strand
GGGGTTTTTCTTTGAGGAGAAAAAAGAAAGGGAAAATGTTGCGTGCAATCAGAATATGCAGTATGATTGAAATATACCTGCTGCTGAAGCAGAAGGAAGAATGAAAAGAGCAGAAAAAAGGAGGCGTTTTTATGAAAAAGAAATTGGCGGCATTCTTATGCGGTGTGATGTGTGTGACTGCCTTCACAGGCTGTTCCACCGATGAACTGGCGTATCTGAAAATGAGCAGCGATATGATCGATGCCATGGAGGTTTGTGCCATTGAGGGAACTATGCAGGCGGATGTGGACTTTGATGCGCTTTATGATTTTGGTATTGCGGCCTCCGAAGCCATCAATGGGGAAGGCTATGCGGTTGTGCCCGAGGAGCAGGTGATCTCCGGGAAAAAAGCGCTGACGGTAGATTATGAAATGAATATGAATCTGGATGCACTGGAATATGATATGGCCTTTGATGTACAGTTTGAGGGCAGAGAATATGATCTGGGCAAAATGTATTACAGCCTGAATCAGGGTGTATTTGTTACAGGGGATACCCTGTGGGGCATCTACGAGCTGGCGGGGGATGTGGCAAAGGATTATAAGGAAAGCTACATTCTGAGTGAAGCCTTTGGGAAGGATCTGAAGGCACTGCTGGCAGAGTCTCCTTATATCGAGCTGGCTTCTGTTTCGGATCTGACCGGCGTGGAAGCAGGGGCAGTCATTCCCGAAGATGGAATGAAGGGCCTGTATGATAGTACCTTTACCTTCTATGAGGAACTGCTGAAGGGCTTTGAAACAGGGATGCTGCATAAGGTTGACGGCGGCTATCAGATCAAGGCAGACGGAAAGTCTGTTGCGGAGCTGCTGGTAAAACTGCTGCAGTTCTTTGCAGAAAATCCCGATCAGATGCTGGATGCAGCAGAAACCTATTTTATGCAGGTGCTGGATGTAATGCCTGTGGGTACCGCAGCGGATACGGAAATGGCGAAGGAAGAAATGAAGGCACTTTTTGCTGAGGCAAAGGCATCCAAAGAAGAGCTTGCAGAACTGTGTAAAGAGCTGGCTGCATTGCTCGAGGAAGGCGTAAAGGATGAAGGTGCTGCAATGCTTCTGGAAAGCATCCAATATGAAGCAACCGTGAAAAAAATGGGCGAAAGCTATGCTTCCACCGCTATTTACGGCTTGCAGCATGGAAAACAGGCTGTATGTACACTGAAAACAGATGCAGTGATGAAGCCCGCAGCTGTAACGATTGCCTTCCCGGAAAAAGGAGTTTCTGTGGAAGAACTGACAGAAAAACTGGCAGAACTGGAAAATAAATATAATCCCATTACAGGTGTTTCTGTAAAATGGGGCTGGTTCGGAGATAATACCTCTGCGGAGATCTCCATCAAGAGAAGTGTAGCGGAGGGTGCTTATTTCTACGGCGGCTATAACTGGTCCGATCTGATCATTGAAGATGGCAGAGCATATCTGCCGCTGCGGATGATTGCAGAAATGCTGGGAGAAGAGGTTGGCTGGGAAAACAGCACCAAAACACCTTATGTGATGAAGGATGGCCAGCGGTTCGATATGAAGGGCAAACTGCAGGAGGGCAGAGCCTATGTAGGCATTCGTGATTTTGAAAAAATGGGGTATACCGTTACCTATACAAAGGCTGAGGACGGTCTGAAGGTGGCAGAGATCCTGAAATAAAACGAAAAATAAGGGCAGCGAGTGAACTGACCCCCAAAAGTTGGATTTTTAGGTCT
>JAUNCB010000064.1 GCA_030526765.1 Bacillota bacterium | reverse complement strand
AGGGTGCTTCAATGAAACCGTATTCATTGATTCTTGCAAAGGTGGACAGCGTATTGATCAGACCGATATTCGGACCTTCTGGTGTTTCGATAGGACACATTCTGCCGTAGTGAGAATGGTGAACGTCTCGAACCTCAAAGCCCGCTCTTTCTCTGGACAGACCGCCGGGACCCAGGGCGGACAGTCTTCTCTTATGCGTCAGTTCGCTCAGAGGGTTGTTCTGGTCCATGAACTGAGACAGCTGGGAGGAGCCAAAGAACTCTTTGATCGCCGCTGTTACAGGACGCACATTGATCAGTGCCTGAGGTGTTACCGCAGCCAGATCCTGTGTTGTCATTCTTTCACGAACCACTCTTTCCATTCTGGACAGGCCGATACGGAACTGATTCTGCAGCAGTTCGCCAACGGAACGGATACGTCTGTTGCCCAGATGGTCAATATCGTCTACATTACCGTAGCCGTAATCCAGGTGCAGCACATAGTTGATGGAAGCAAAAATATCTTCCAGTGTGATGTGCTTGGGCAGCAGCTCATGGATATTTTCCTTGATTGCCGCTTTCAGTTCTTCTGCTGTTGCATTTTCTTCCAGCAGCTTCACCAGCATAGGATAGTAAACTCTTTCATTGATATCGAATTCTTCCGCTGTCAGACCAAATTCTTCAATATAGGAATCGATCTTAACCACCTGATTGGTCAGGATCTTCACTTTTCTATCTTCTACAGAGATATATACATAGCCAACGCCGGTATCCTGGATCTGATCACACAGTTCCATTGTCAGCACTGTGCCTGCCTCTGCAACCACTTCACCGGTCATGGGATCCACTACGTTTTCAGCCAGAACCGCATCTCTTACACGATTTCTCAGTGCCAGCTTCTTATTGAATTTATAACGGCCTACCTTTGCCAGATCATATCTCTTGGGATCAAAGAACATACCGTTCAGCAGAGAAGCAGAGCTTTCCACTGTAGGGGGCTCACCGGGACGCAGCTTTTTATAGATCTCGATCAGACCTTCTTCATAGGACTTTGCTGTATCCTTTTCCAGTGTTGCCAGCATTTTGGGTTCTTCGCCAAACAGCTCCAGAATTTCCGCATCTGTGCCAACGCCCATTGCTCTTACCAGAACAGTCACGGGAACCTTTCTTGTTCTGTCTACTCTTACATAGAAAACATCGTTGGAATCTGTTTCATATTCCAGCCACGCACCTCTGTTGGGGATCACTGTGGAGGAAAGCAGTTTTTTACCTACTTTGTCAAATTCAGATGCATAATAGATACCGGGAGAACGCACCAGCTGAGAAACGATAACACGTTCCGCACCGTTGATGATAAATGTACCTGTTTCTGTCATCAGAGGGAAATCGCCCATAAAGATTTCCTGTTCCTTCAGGTCGTCCATCTCTCTGTTGTAAAGTCTTGCTTTCACTTTCAGGGATGCCGCAAAGGTAGCATCTCTTTCCTTACATTCTTCTACGGAATATTTGGGCACGGAATCCAGAGAAAAATCAATAAATTCCAGAATCAGATTTCCGCTGAAGTCTGTAATAGGAGAAATATCCTCGAAAACCTCCTTCAGTCCTTTGTCCAGAAACCACTGGTAGCTGTTCTTCTGCACTTCAATCAGGTTGGGCATTTCCAGAACTTCATTGATCTTTGAATAACTCATTCTGGTCGTGTCACCAAGCTGGAGCGCACGAATTCTGTTTTTGTCCATCTTGTCACCTCTCGTAATCTCTACATCTGCAGGGCTTTCATTACCTTAACCAAACGATCGCTTTGCGACCCTTTCCGAGATCCGCAGTCTGCGTATCCGGTCAGACACCATATCCCGCCGCCCTCTGCAAGCAGAAATGCAGCATCTATGGCTTTTTACACAAAAATTTAGAATTCTACAAACAAATCTAGACCTTTGAATACACCTCCTTTGATCAGAGGTCATGACAAAAGCCTGTTCATCCATAAAATTCTATTCCCAAAACCTTAGAACCGACATCAAAAATGTCCGTTCCTTATTCAACTCGAACAAAAACCGCATCTGATCTGCTGTTTCAGAGGGCATTTTGCCCCCAAAACGGCTGTTTTTTCCGAATTTCTGTTGAAATCCATTTCCCTTTGTGCTATACTCTGCAGCAATATGGGTTGATGCGCTCGTTCGTTAATGTGGAGATATTTTATCACAGCGAACACCCGCTGTCAAGCCTTTTTTTGTGCCTGTTTCCCATGTTTTCGGGCTTTTCCCTCCCCCATGTAGCTCTCTCCTCTCCCCCATGCCTGCCTCTGCCTCTGCTGGCCCCCTCCCCTTCAAAGCGGCCGTTTCCGTCAGGTTTGCCAGTTGATTTTCTGTCGAAATTCCAATTTGACTAAATCACAACCAATTTATGCAAGAAACTTTGTAAGTTATTTTTTGTTTTTGAAAAAAGATTTTTCTTATTTTTGTCGAATTTTTTTGTTCTTTTTTTCGTACAATTCACTCTTCTTTACTTTCTCCATCATTCCTGTTACACTGTTCTTATGTTTATAAAGAAAGAAGGGCTCTCATTTGAAACAAAACTATCAGCTGATCCTGGAACAAACCATTCAAAAAATACAAAAAGAAGGAAAAAGACCCTCTTTGCTGCTGCACAGCTGCTGCGGCCCCTGTTCTTCCTATGTAATGGAGTATCTGGCACAGCATTTTGAAATTACCGTTTTCTACTATAATCCGAACATTTCACCGGAAAGCGAATTCCGTTTCCGCGCTGCAGAACAGGAACGTCTGATTCAGGAAATGGGCTTCGGTGTAAAATACCATCTTGGGAAATATGACCCCGAGCGCTTTTTTGAACTAGCAAAGGGCTACGAAAACGAACCCGAAGGCGGCGAACGCTGCTTCAGGTGCTACCGCCTCCGTCTGGAGGAAACTGCAAAAGCGGCAAAAGACGGCGGTTTTGATTATTTCACCACCACCCTTTCCATCAGCCCCCACAAAAACGCACAGGTGCTGAATGAACTGGGGAACGAGCTTTCCGATCTCTACGGTGTTGCCTATCTCTTCTCTGATTTTAAGAAGAAAAACGGCTATCGCCGTTCCTGCGAATTATCCATAGAATATGATCTTTACCGTCAGGATTACTGCGGCTGCGCCTTTTCCAAGGCAGAAGCCCTGCTGCGGAATGCGCAGAAATCTCCGAAAGGAGAATGATCTCCACAAGATGAGATCCGAGGGGATCCCCTCAGAAAGAAAGGAAGTAATAAAAATGACTCAAAAAAACAAAGGGGTCTGCTGTATCCTGCTGTCCTCTTTTTCCTTCGCACTGATGAATCTGCTGGTGCGAATGAGCGGCGATCTGCCCTCCATCCAGAAAAGCTTCTTCCGCAATTTCGTGGCGATGCTTTTCGCTCTGTTTATCCTGCTGAAGGAACGCCCCAATCTGAATCTGGATCTGACATCCAAAAAATATCTGTTCCTTCGTTCCTTCTGCGGAACCATCGGCATTGTCTGTAATTTCTATGCGGTAGACCATCTGGTGCTGGCAGACGCCTCCATGCTGAATAAGATGTCACCCTTCTTTGCCATCCTGTTCGCCATACTGATCCTGAAGGAGAAAATCAATCTGTTTCAGGGGCTTTGTGTTGTAACCGCCTTTATCGGAACATTATTCGTCATCAAACCGACTCCTTCCAATCTGGCTTGCATCCCTGCATTGATCGGATTATTGGGCGGTCTGACCGCAGGTATTGCTTATACCCTTGTAAGAGCACTTGGTACCCGTGGTGTAAAAGGCTCCATTATCGTATTTTTCTTTTCCGCCTTTTCCTGCGTCTGCACCCTGCCTTATCTGATCTTCCGCTATCATCCTATGACATCGGAGCAACTGATTATTCTGCTCCTTGCAGGTCTGGCAGCCGCAGGCGGTCAGTTTACCATCACTGCAGCCTACACCTTTGCCCCCGCAAGAGAAATCTCTGTCTATGACTACAGCCAGATCATATTCTCCGCTATTCTGGGCTTTTTTGTATTCGGGCAAACGTCCGATGCCCTGAGCTGGCTGGGGTATATCATCATCACCTCTACCGCAGTCGCTATGTTTATCCGCAATAATCGAACCCCTGCATAAGGAGAATCCTATGTTATTGGAAAGAATACAAAAAACACTGTCCCACATCGGGAATGAAAGGCTGCAGCTTCCTATCTTTTACGAAAGCCCCGCTTCTCTGCGTTTTGAAACGGGGGATCCGCAGCTGGATATCTTTCTGACCGAGAAAAAACTGAATCCCAGATATCTGCGCAGTGCATTGTGGCGCACCACCTTTCTTTACGAAAAAACTGCCCCCTTTGATACATTGCTGTGGGTGCTGTATCGTACCATCGATTTAGATACAGATGTGGATGAGATCATCTCCCATTTCTGCCGTCTGACTCACCTCCTGCCTCCGGCTGAGATTTATCATCAGGAGGTTACCACTGCTGCAGAGGAACCCATGACCCGCATCCTGCTTCTCTGGGATATGGCGGAAACCCCACCCAAGGTTCAGCCACTGTTTGAGGAAATCGTTCGATCCGATTTCAAGGGTCTGGGATTTCGCGAATTATCCTCCGCTATTTTCTTCTTTGATACGCAGCGCCACCTTCTCTTTCATCCATACGATGACAGAGGGGTGGACATTGTCGGAAAAACACCCGATGACATACGCTATCTTTACGAGGACTGTCGGAACTGGCTTTTGGAATATGATATAGAACGGATGCAAAAGACCTTTGCACAGAAATAAATTCCGATCAAAACAGGTCTTAGACATCCCTTGGCAGAAAAACAAAAAGTCGGCAAATCTGAAAACCAGATTGCCGACTTTTTCTATTGCTTCTTATTTTCTGCAAGGAAAAAGGGACGGATTTCTCCGTCCCTCCCGAGTTTGCTTAATCTAAACGTTTTTTTGCGTAATCAAACGTGTTTTGAGCAATTAAGGTATGTAATTATACCAGACCCTGAGCCATCATAGCTGCAGCTACTTTCTTGAAGCCAGCGATGTTAGCACCTGCTACCAGGTTGTAACCCATACCAGCGGATTCAGCAGCTTCTACAGAGATAGCGTGGATGTTTTTCATGATACCAACCAGTTTAGCGTCAACTTCTGCGCCTTCCCAGCTGTATCTCATGGAGTTCTGAGCCATTTCCAGAGCGGAAACTGCTACACCACCAGCGTTAACTGCTTTGGAAGGAGCAACGATAACGCCTTCTTTAGCCATAGCGTAGCCCAGAGCTTCGTTTGTTGTAGGCATGTTAGCTACTTCGATGTAGTATTTTGTGCCGTTTTCGTCCAGGATCTGTTTGATTTCTGTCATACCGATTTCGTTCTGGTATGCGCAAGGCATAGCGATGTCAACTTTTACGCCCCAAGGTTTCTGACCAGCGAAGAATTCAACGCCGAATTTTTCAGCGTAGTCCTGAGCACGGTTTCTACCGGATGTTCTCATTTCTACCATGTAGTCGAATTTTTCCTGTGTTGTGATACCTTCGGGATCGTAGCAGTAACCGTCGGGACCGGACAGAGTAACAACTTTACCGCCCAGCTGAGCTACTTTCTGAGCAACGCCCCATGCTACGTTACCGAAACCGGACATAGCAACTGTTTTGCCTTCGAATGTGTCGCCTTCATGCAGCAGTACTTCGTTTGTGTAGTATGTAGCACCGTAGCCTGTTGCTTCGGGTCTGAACAGGGAACCGCCGTATTCCAGACCTTTACCTGTCAGAACGCCATTTTCCCAGCAGCCTTTGATTCTCTTGTACTGACCGTACATGAAACCGATTTCTCTGCCAGCTACGCCGATGTCACCAGCGGGAACGTCAACGTCGGGACCGATGTGTCTGTACAGTTCTGTCATGAATGCCTGACAGAATCTCATGATTTCCATATCGGATTTGCCGTTGGGGTTGAAGTCGGAACCACCTTTACCACCACCGATGGGCAGGCCTGTCAGAGCGTTTTTGAAGATCTGTTCGAAGCCCAGGAATTTAACAACGCCGGAGTATACGTTGGAAGCGAAACGCAGACCGCCTTTGTAGGGGCCCAGTGCAGAGGAGAACTGTACTCTGAAACCTCTGTTTACGTTTACTTTACCAGCATCGTCTACCCATGTTACTCTGAAGGATACGGATCTTTCAGGTTCAACCAGTCTTTCCAGCAGACCCATTTTTTCATATTCGGGGTGCAGTTCTACTTCTTTTTCGATGGAAGCAAAAACTTCTTCTACTGTCTGGATGAATTCGGGTTCGTGTGCGTCACGTGCTTTAACCTGTTCGATTACGCGTTCGATATAAGCGTTCATAACTCTATGACCTCCTATTGTGTATAAAATAACAATAAATTTTTTCCCGCATGGTTCATGCGGATTTTTGCCTTATGCGGCTAAGGCAAAATGAAGAGAAATCTTCCGGATGCTTTTCTGCCGCTTATGCGCATAGTACACCCTTCCGTTTCTTTCCAAAATATTATAACACATATTTTGGACTTGTGTACCCCTTTTTTCAAGTTTCGGAATAATTTTTTCACAAATTTTCCAATGAAAAATTATGCAAAAAATCATTTCCCTTCAAAATCCGTTCATATTCTACATATTCCGCCTGTTTTCATCCCGGATTCCTTTCCATT
>JAUNCB010000333.1 GCA_030526765.1 Bacillota bacterium | reverse complement strand
GGCTCTGCCTGTGACAGCCGCAAGAAGATCGGCAGTCCTGTGCTGACGGCAATGGGTCTGCCCTTTGAGGAGATCGAAGGTGCGGTGCGCTTCAGCTTCTGCAGATATAATACAGTGGAAGAAGCGGAAGAATGTCTGAAGGTGCTGAACGAATTAGTACCATTTTTCCGTAAATATAATAGATAATTCAAGGCGGGAAACTTTCTTTTCTTGGTGAAAGTTTCCCGAACCTTTCAAAGAACCGCCTGCGGGCGAATTTATGGGGCGTTGCCCCAAACCCCACAAGCCTTTGAAAAGGCTTGACCGAAACTTTTATTTGCCTTCGGCATGGTAAAAGCGTATGCTTTTGCGAGCGGGGGTCAAGGGGAATCATTCCCCTTGCAGGGTGTGGGACGGAGTCCCGCGAGAAAGGAGAAAATAATGGCTGAAAAAGTATTGATCGTAAAATACGGTGAGATTGCCATGCGCGGCAACAACCAGTATATCTTCATCAATCGTCTGATCTCTGCGATCCGTAAAAATCTGGATCCCATCGGCAACTACTATGTTGTGCGTGATCCCGGTCGTCTGATCGTAGAAGACCGCGGCGGCGAACTGGACTATGACCTGACGATTCCTAAACTGGAAACCATCTTTGGTCTGCATTCCATCTGCCCCGGTATCCGACTGGATAATATGGAATTTGACACCATCTGCGCAGAAGCCCTGCAGCATATGCAGGACACCTACGGTGATAAGGAACTGACCTTTAAGGTAAAGACCCGCCGTGCCAATAAGAAATTTGAAATGCCCTCCATGGAGCTGAGCATGGAGGTGGGTGCATACCTGCTGGAGCGAATGCCCAACCTGAAGGTGGACGTAAAGACCCCCGATGTAACACTGCACATCGAAATCAGAAACAGTGTATATATGCACTCTGTAAATATCCCCTGCCACGGCGGTCTGCCCTATGGCAGCAACGGCAAGGCTGTGAGCCTTCTGTCCGGCGGGATCGACAGCCCTGTTGCCACATGGATGATGGCAAAGCGTGGTGTGGAAGTGGAAGGTGTGTATTTCCACAGCCCTCCGTATACCAGCGAATGGGCGAAGGAAAAGGTAATCGATCTGGCGAAGAGAATCGCAGATTTCACAGGGGAATTCCGCCTGTATGTGGTTCCCTTTACAGAACTGCAGCTGTATCTTTTGGATAACACAGCCCATGACAGACTGACTATCCACCTGAAACGCTGCTTCATGCGTGCAGCGGAAATGATCGCCAATAAAGACGGCGCGCTGGCACTGGTTACCGGCGAAAGTGTAGGTCAGGTTGCCAGCCAGACCATGCAGGGGATTCAGGTGATCAATGCAGTATGCGATCTGCCTGTACTGCGCCCTCTGGCAGGTATGGATAAATCCGAGATCGTGGAACGGGCAGAAAAAATCGGTACATTCGAAATTTCCATTCGCCCCTATGAGGACTGCTGTACTGTTTTCGTGGCAAAGCATCCCGTTACAAAGCCCCGCCTGAACTATATCGAAAAAGCAGAGCATAAATTGACCGAACTGGACAGACTGCTGGAGGAAGCAGTGGCAAATGCGGAAATCATCGATCTGTAAAATAAGCCTTGTTTTATTGCTGATGGGGATTTTGGTCTTTGGCAGCAAAAAGCAGGAGGAACCGCCCCGGTTTCTGCCGGAAGCGAAAAATGACTTTATATTTACCGTGATAGGAGGGGATACAAATGATGGAAGAA
>JAUNCB010000332.1 GCA_030526765.1 Bacillota bacterium | reverse complement strand
ACAAAAAAATTTCAACAAGACAGCTGGTATCCATGGCGATGCTGGGGGCAATTTCCATTGTGCTGGTGGCGGCGATCCACTTTCCGCTGATCCCTGCGGCGGCATTTCTGGAATATGACCCTGCGGACATCCCCATTCTGATCTGTGCCTTTGCTTATGGGCCTATGGCAGGCTTTCTGCTGACCGTGGTTGTTTCCTTTATTCAGGGGATGACGGTATCTGCCCAGAGCGGCATCATCGGTATTGTGATGCATATTTTTGCCACAGGCTTCTGTGTGCTGGTTGCCGGCAATATCTATAAACGGAATAAATCCAAGAAAACAGCAGTGTTTGCGCTTATTTGCGGTGCTGTTGTGCAGACACTGGCGATGATCGTAATGAATATGATCTTTACCCCTCTGTTTATGGGTGCGCCTCTGGAAACCGTTCTGGCGATGATGATCCCTGCGATCATTCCCTTCAATGCACTGAAGGCGGGCATCAACTGTACCATCACCTTCTTCCTGTATAAATCGATTTCTCATCTGATCAAGGGAAACTGACAGCGGATACATAAATTGGGAATGGATAAGGCTTCTCAGGAAGCCTTATTTTTATGGAAAATACTGAAAATGCGCCCTTTGCGTAAGTTTTTGTTGTCATTGGAGAGGGAAGTGCATATAATAGAAAAGAATTGGTCAAAACGGTCGTACCGTTGAAAGGAAGGATAGTATGCACAGTAAAATAACGGTTGCAGTAATCTTCGGCGGGCAGTCCTCGGAGCATGAGGTTTCCAGAACTTCTGCAGTGCTGATGCTGAATGCACTGGATAAGGAAAAATACCAGGTCCTTCCTGTGGGTATCACAAAAAAAGGAAAATGGATGATCTATAACGGGCCTGTGGAGCATGTGAAAACAGGCGAGTGGGAAAAATTTGCCACACCGGCAGTGCTTTCTCCCGATGCAACGAAAAAGTGCCTGCTGAAGATCGTGAATGATAATGTGAAGGAGATTCCCATTGATGTGGCGATCCCCATCCTCCACGGTGCATGGGGGGAGGACGGCACCATTCAGGGGCTGTTTGAAATGGCACGGATTCCTTATGTGGGCTGTAGTGTGCTGGCCTCTGCCGTTTCCATGGATAAGGTTTTTACAAAGATGATTGCCAAGTCTGCCCGCATCCCTCAGGCGAAATATATCTGGTGCTATAAGGGGGATCTGGAAAAGAAGCGGGAAAAGATACTGGATCAGGCGGAGAAAAAGCTGGGCTATCCCTGCTTTGTAAAGCCCTCCAACGCAGGCTCCTCCGTGGGTATTTCCAAGGCAAAGGACAGAGCAGCACTTTCTGCGGCACTGGATTATGCGGCAGGCTATGACAGAAAGATCATCATCGAAGAGGCCATTGATGCCAGAGAGTTCGAGTGTGCGGTCATGGGCAACGAGGAGCTGATGATCAGCGGCGTGGGCGAGGTGCTTTCTGCGGCGGAATTTTATGATTATGATGCCAAGTATAACAACAGCGAATCCCGTACCGTGATCCCTGCCCGGCTGGAAGCGGAAAAGGTGGAAGAAATGCGCCGCATTGCGAGAAGGATATTCCGTTCTGTGGACGGCAGCGGTCTGGCAAGGGTGGATTTCTTTATTGACAAAAAAACAGGAAAAGTGCTCTTTAATGAGCTGAATACCATGCCCGGCTTTACCCCCATCAGTATGTATCCCATGCTGTGGGAAGCGGCGGGCATAAGCAATCAGGAAC
>JAUNCB010000331.1 GCA_030526765.1 Bacillota bacterium | reverse complement strand
TCGAAAAAATCGAAAAGCCTGATTTTATCGAAAAAATGGAGGTTGTTGGTGCGTATATCAATTTCTTCCTGAATAAAGGCTTTTATGCGGAACATGTGCTTTCTTCTGTGATCGCTGAAAAAGAAAACTATGGCAGAAGCGATATGGGTGCAGGGAAAACCGTTGTTGTGGACTATTCCTCCCCTAATATTGCAAAGCCCTTCCATGTTGGTCATCTGCGTTCTACCGTAATCGGGAATGCCATTTATAAAATCCACGAAGCACTGGGCTATCATGTGGAAGGCGTGAACCATCTGGGCGACTGGGGCACACAGTTTGGTAAGCTGATCGTTGCTTATAAAAACTGGGGCAGCAAGGAAGCTGTGGAAAAAGACGGTATTCAGGAACTGATGCGTATTTATGTAAAGTTCCATGATGAAGCAGAAGCCCATCCCGAACTCAATATGGACGATGAAGCCCGTCTGTGGTTTGTAAAAATGCAGGAAGGCGATGAAGAAGCTCTGACCTTGTGGAAATGGTTCTATGATGTTTCCATCAAGGAATTTGAACGTGTATATAAAATGCTGGGCGTAACCTTCGATTCCTATGCAGGGGAATCCTTCTATAACGATAAAATGGATGCTGTAGTGGAAGAACTGAAGGCAAAAGACCTGCTGAAGGAATCCGAGGGTGCCATGATCGTTGATCTGGAGGATAAAAATATGCCTCCCTGTCTGATCATCCGTAAGGATGGCGGTACACTGTATGCTACAAGAGATATCACTGCAGCACTGTACCGTAAGAAAACATACAATTTCGATAAATGCGTATATCTGACCGCACTGGATCAGAACCTGCATTTTGCCCAGTGGTTCGAGGTTATCAATAAAATGGGGTATGACTGGTATAAGGATCTGGTTCATGTTCCCTTTGGTCTGGTATCTCTGGACAGCGGTAAGCTTTCCACCAGAAAAGGTCATGTTGTTCTGATGGAGGATCTGCTGAATCAGGCTTGTGCAGAAACAAAGAGAATCATTGAAGAAAAGAATCCCGATCTGGAAAACAAAGAGGAAGTTGCAAAACAGGTTGGTATCGGTGCTGTTATTTTCAATGATCTGTATAATAACAGAATCAAGGATGTTGTTTTCAGCTGGGAAAGAATGCTGAATTTTGATGGGGAAACAGGCCCTTATGTACAGTATACCCATGCCCGTGCCTGCTCTATCCTGCGCAGAGCAGGGGAACTGAGCTTCGATGGGATCGATTTCACTGTGCTTTCTGACGAAGCATCTCTGGAGGTTTGCAAGCTGCTGGAAGCATATCCTGATAAGATCAAGGATGCTGCGGCAAAACTGGAGCCTTCCATTGTAACAAGACATCTGATCGCCATTGCACAGGCATTTAATAAGTTCTATCATGATAATCCGATTCTGAACAGCGAAGCAGAAGTAAGAAATGCAAGACTGTCCGTTGTTTTCGCTGTAAAAACAGTGCTGAAGGAAGGTTTGGCGCTGCTGGGGATTCATTCTCCTGAACAGATGTAATCATATCTGTAATTCTTAAGGTTTATTTGTTACTTGAAGTGGGAAAGAGGGCAAGTTGTGTATGAAAAAGCTGAAATTATTCTATAATCCTTTTTCAGGCAATAAGAGCTTTAAATTTGATTTGGACGTATGTATCGGTATTTTTCAGGAGGGCGGATATGAGGTACATCCTTTCCGCACCCTTCGTCCCGGTGACATCGAACGGCACATTATG
>JAUNCB010000330.1 GCA_030526765.1 Bacillota bacterium | reverse complement strand
ACGGATAAAGCCCATATCAAAGCCTGCATTATGGGCAACCAGCACCGCATCCCCACAAAATTCCAGAAAATCAGGCAAAACCTCATGTATCTTCGGTGCTTCTGCAACCATTTCGTTGGTGATGCCTGTCAGCTTCGTGATTTCTGCGGAAATGGGTTTTTCGGGATTCACAAAGGTGCTGAAACGATCCACGATCTTTCCGTTTTGCACCTTTACGGCACCGATCTCCGTAATGCTTTCCGTTTCTCTGGAAAGTCCTGTGGTCTCAATGTCAAATACAACAAAGGTATCATCCAGAGACTGTCCTCTCGGCATGGTAACAACGCTGCCCAGATCATCGATCAGATATGCTTCCACACCATAAATTACCTTCAGATCTGCCTTGCCCACAGCATTCATGGCATCAGGGAACGCCTGAACCACACCATGATCTGTAATCGCAATGGCAGGATGCCCCCAGGCGATCGCCCGTTCTATGTATTTCTTAACAGAAGTAACCCCATCCATACTGCTCATCTGGGTATGCAGATGCAGCTCCACCCTTTTTTCTTCCGCATCGTCCATGCGAGGGGCGGGAGCGGATGCAGTCATGATGTTTTTCGCCATGATATTGATCTCATTGCTGTATTTATCGTACTGTACGTCCCCCTGTACCCGCAGATATTTTCCTTTTTTGATCTTATCGCTCAGCTCCTGATCAAACACACTTCTTTTCTCAAAGAATTTTACCGTGGTGGAATCACTCAGATCTGTAATATCAAAGGAGATCAGATATTTCGGCGGTTTATTATCCTTCGGCTTCAGTTCCTTCAGTTCAACATTATAAATACTGCCTTCCACGATAACCGTTTCCCCAATATCCTTCGTATCAATGATTTTCACAGGAGAACCATTGATTTCCTTACCAAAGAGGATGCCCTTGGAAACAGAGGCAGATGCAGCCGCCACATCGGCATTTGCCTTTTCCTGCACCTTTTCCGCTTGATTGGATAATATCTGATTGCTCAGCTCCTGAAGGCGCTTTTCCTGCTCCTGTTCATACATTTCCCGTTCCGCTTCGGAGGGAAGTACATTTTTAAACTGTATCATCAGTTTATTTCCCGTTTCCCGATAGATCATTTCCATCAGTGCATCATCCAGATGCTTCTGCGCCAGATAATATGCCATATTATTCTTTACATAGATCAGCATTTTCTGTTCGTTCAGCTTCCATTCCGCATCGGAAATGACACCGGCACAGATCTTGCTCTGTCGGCTGATATAGGTTTTGATGCTCTCCCAATAGCCCTCTGCCAGAGACTGCAGATCCATATTTTCCATCTGATAGGTAATACCGATATCCACATCCCGAATACCGGGAAGGTTCTGCAGCAGCTCTTCCTTCAGTATTTCCTGTTTATCCAGAGGGATCAGCGAAGTTGCAGAAATCGCCATGCTTACAGTGCGTTCTTTTTTTCGTATGGTCAGCTTATGCACATCGCTGCCCCGAAAGGCATCCAGTGTCTTTGCGGAAAGGGATATTTTCTGAAATATCTCTTCAAATTTCTGCACTGTCATACTACCCCTCCTTTCTTACATAGTATCTTCCTTCTCATATCCGTTCAATTTCTTCCATCAAAGCGGAAACCAGTTCCGCTTCCGTTACTCTACGGATGATCTCCCCTTTTTTAAATACAAGACCAACACCCTTTCCACCAGCAATGCCAAGGTCTGCTTCCCTTGCTTCACCGGGGCCGTTTACAACA
>JAUNCB010000329.1 GCA_030526765.1 Bacillota bacterium | reverse complement strand
AAATGCCAGAATCAGCCATGCCAGCCCCTTTGTGAGCCCTGTCCGCCGCATCAAAATGGGCATAACATTCAGCACCTCTGTCAGTGCCATAGCCAGAACGCCAACAAAAATCCCTTCCAACAGCATCACACTGCCGATCATCCAGCCCCACGGCGGCAGGCGAAACTCCACAAACATACACAGCGTACCAAACAGACCTCCCAGCACGATCACATCCTCATAAAACCGCACATATTTCCTTGTCCCTGTCCGCCATGCCATACGGGGCACAATACCGATGGCAGCAATAAAGGCAAATACCCCCGCCGACACCAGAAGCCCCGAAGCAATGCTGAAAAAAATCAGAACCAGTTCCTTCATTGCTCGCCCTTTCCCTTCCCCAGCTGATCGATCACACTGGCATTTGTTTCCTTTTCATAGGTGGTCATTTCGATCTCAATGGGCGTTGGATCCTGTGTGAGAGAAAAAGACGAAAAATGATTGAAAAACAGGATGATACCCAAACCCAGCCCAATGCTGTAGGGAATAAAGAGCAGCAGCGGCATCTCTGCCTTTTTCCCATAAAAGATGTAATAAATATTCCGAAAGATCAGCGGAAGCTGCACATCCGTATGAAAGCACATGATGGTAGTCGCCGCACCAACAAAAAGCACTGCTGCCACGAACACCGCCTTCATCCAGCTCCACAGCCTTCCTCCCTTCCTCTCCTTCGGCAGATATTCGATCAGAATATCCGCCGCCCCCAGATTAAGCACTTCAGCCTGAGGGTATTTTTCATGAATACACTGAACCAGATGCAATACGGAAAGGAGGTATGTTTTTTTCTCCTCTTGGGGAACATAAAAAACAGGCAGCCGCTCCAGATCTTTCAGAATCATCCCTTCCGCATACAGCTCTGCAATATCCTGCAGGAGAATTTCCTTTTTTGCCACTGCCTGTATTTTTTCCATCGGCTTAATGTAAATTTCCACTCGTTTCACCTGCCTCCGTTTTTTCGTTAGTATGGCTGCATCGGCAAATTCCCATACAAAAAAGCGTATCTCCGAAGAAATACGCTTTTGCTCCATTATATTCTGAAATGCAAAACATTTTCGTCATTGACAAAATATTCCGCCAGATCCGTACAGGTGATGGCATGCTCCCTGCTTACCTCCAGTTCCACCCGAATCCCGCCGTCCTCCAGTTTTTCCATCTGGACATGATGCACAAGGATATGATGCTGCTGCAGCTTTGTTTTCAGCGCCTCCAGCCCATTGGGAGATTCCCTGTAAGTAATGACATAGGTTTCATAAACAGGGCCATCCAGCTTCTGCAGGCTGCCATGGGTAAAAATCTGAATGAGCATGACCAGCAGTGTTGCAAAAATGCCGACGCTGTACATCCCTGCACCAATGGCAAGCCCCACACCCGCCATTGCCCACAGTCCTGCGGCCGTTGTCAGCCCTTTGATGGATGCCTCCCGAATAAAGATAACTCCCGCACCAAGGAAGGATATCCCCGTAATAACATTGGAGGCAATCCGTGCCGCATCCACACGCATACCGGGAATCTCCAGCACATCCATAAATCCATATTTGGATACGATCATCAGCAGGGCAGAACCAACGGCAACAATAATATGGGTGCGAAGCCCTGCTTCCTTTCTTCTGCGGCTGCGTTCATACCCGATGATGCCACCGCAGAGGGCTGCGATCACCATACGAAGCAAATATTCCAGATCATAAATAAAATAGGATAAAAGCTGTTCCATA
>JAUNCB010000063.1 GCA_030526765.1 Bacillota bacterium | reverse complement strand
GTGGAAAGTATCCTGTTTCAGAATCGGGATAACGGATATACTGTATTTACCCTGACAACAGAGGATGATGAGGTGACCTGCGTGGGCACACTGCCGGATATCCACAGCGGGGAAACGCTGGAGATCAGCGGAAGCTGGACGATGCATCCCCTCTATGGCAGGCAGGTACAGGTGCATTTTTATGAAAAATCCATGCCCACCACAGCGGAAGGGATGGAAAAGTACCTTTCCTCCGGGCTCATCAAGGGGCTGGGGGTAAAAACAGCAAGGCGCATTGTGGATAAATTCGGGGAGGATACCTTTTATGTGATCGAGGAAAAGCCTGATCTTCTGACGGAGATCAAAGGGATCAGCTTTGATAAGGCGCAGAAGATATCCGAGGCCTTTGCCGCCCAGCATGAGCAGCGCAGAGCCATGCTGTTTCTGCAGGAATTTGATATTTCTCTTGCCTATGCCCTGCGTATCTACAAAAAGTATAAGGGGAGAACCTTTGAGATCGTGAAAAATAACCCCTATCGTCTGGCGGATGATATTCTGGGCATCGGCTTTCAGAAGGCGGATAAGATCGCGGCAAGTGCGGGCATTTCTGCGGATAATCCCCATCGGGTGAAGGCTGCGGTGAAATATGTGCTGAATACGGCGGCAGGCAACGGAGACTGTTATCTGCCCAAGGAGACCCTCATGACACAGGCGGCAGAACTTTTGGAGCTGCATCCGCTGGCGGTGGAAAATGCCATTCGGGAGCTGCAGGTGGAAAGCGAGATCTGGCAGGAACGGCTGGAAGGCGTGGAATGTGTTTATCTGAATTACTATTTCTATGCGGAGATGTCTGTGGCGAAGCGGCTGCTGGAGCTTTCTGCGGACTATGAACCGCCCAATATGGAATATATTGCCGCAGAGATCCGCAGGGTGGAGAAGGAAACGGGCATCCTGCTGGCACCGGAGCAGAGGATTGCCGTGGCAGAGGCCATGTCCAACGGAGTTCTGATCATTACCGGCGGCCCCGGTACAGGAAAAACCACCACCATCAATACCATTCTTCGTATTCTGCAGCGGGAGGAGCTGGAGGTGGTGCTGGCGGCACCTACAGGACGTGCGGCAAAGCGTATGACAGAGGCAACGGGCATGGAGGCACAGACTATCCATCGTCTGCTGGGGGTCAGCTTTACGGGAGAAGAAACCAGACGACAGAGTTTCGGAAAGAATGAGGATGATCCCATTGAGGCGGATGTGATCATCATAGATGAAACCTCCATGATGGATATTGCCCTGATGCAGGCATTGCTGCGGGCGGTGGAAAATGGATCCCGCATCATTTTTGTGGGAGATGTGGATCAGCTTCCCTCTGTGGGCGCAGGCAATGTGCTGAAGGATATGATAAAAAGCGAGCGGCTGAAGGTAGTGCGCCTGCAGCAGGTGTACCGTCAGGCACAGGAAAGTTCCATTATCATGAATGCCCACCGCATCAATCGGGGGGAGGAGCCTGTGCTGAATGAGGAGGGAACCGATTTCTTCTTTATGCGGAGAACCAATGGGGAGGATGTGGTCTCCACCATTCGGGAGCTGGTGACAAAACGGCTGCCGAAATTTACCGGCTGTGACGGGCTGGCGGATATGCAGATCCTTACCCCGATGCGAAAGGGCATGCTGGGGGTGCAGGAACTGAATCAGGTGCTGCAGCAGTCTCTGAATCCGCCGGAAAAGGGGAAAAGAGAAACCCAGTTCCGACAGACTGTCTTCCGCGAGGGAGATAAGGTGATGCAGATCAAAAATAACTATAATCTGGTGTGGAAATGCCATGACCGCAGCAGCGGGAAATGTCTGGAGGACGGCGTTGGTGTCTATAACGGAGATGCAGGCACCATCCTTTCCATCGACCGTACAGCGGAGCTGCTTCGGGTCGCCTTTGATGACGGCAGACTGGTGGAATATGATTTCAGTCAGCTGGATGAGCTGGAGCTGGCGTATGCCGTTACCATCCATAAATCGCAGGGCAGCGAATATCCTGTGGTGATCCTGCCTGTTTACAGCGGGCCGCCTATGCTGATGACAAGAAATCTGCTCTATACGGCAGTGACGAGGGCAAAGCAGCTGGTGGTGCTGGTGGGGCTCAGGGATACGGTTTCTGCCATGATCCGAAATGATAAGGAGATCGACAGATGCACCGGTCTTGCGCTGCGGATCCGCAATCTCTACGATTTCATCCACGGGGGTGATATTGTATGAGAAAGGTCGGAGAACGGCTGCTGGAGCTGATCTATCCGCCCCGCTGTGCGGTTTGCGGAGAACTGCTGACCATGGAGGAACGGGAGGGCTTCCTTTGCGGAGACTGTCGGAAGGTGCCTTATCTGGCGGCGGAGAAATGCCCCCATTGCGGCGGAAGCACGGAGGGCGGCTTTTGTGAAGCCTGCCTGAAGGAGTTCGCCTGTTCCCGTGTCTGGGCAGCATTTTCCTATGAAACGGTGCGGGATGCCATTCATCTGTTCAAATATGAAGGCGATCAGCGGATCGGCAAAGGCTTGGGCAGACTTATGGGCATCTATCTGCGGCAAAGAGAGCCCTTTTCGGCAGAACGGGCAGAGGTGCTTCTGGCGGTGCCGCTGCATTGGAAAAAGGAGAATCGCCGTGGTTTTAACCAGACCCATATCCTTTGCGAGGAGATCGCAGCGGAAACGGGGATCCCCTTTCAAAGAGAAGGTCTGGTGCGAAAATGGGATACGGCTGCCCAGAGTACCCTCAGCCATGCGGAAAGAAGAGAAAACCTGCGGGATGCCTTTTCTGTGACAGAGGATTTTCAGGGAAAACGGGTGCTTCTTGTGGATGATATTTTTACCACAGGAACCACCTGTAATGAATGTGCCAGAGAATTATATCGTGCAGGAGCGGCAGAGGTGATGGTGTTCGCCCTTGCGGCGGCAGGACAGCAATAAAGACATTTCACCAGAACGGTGAGGTGTCTTTCGCTTTTTTGTGCAGCAGTTTTTTACAGGCATGGAAAGGAAAAACGGGGAAATACTTTGGTTATAGCGGGTATTCTGTTTTTTGATGAAGAAAAGACGGATTTTCGCATTTTTTGCTTGGAAACGGAGAAAAATGCGGGTATAATTATATGTTGTATGATTTCTGAAAAAATACATCGGGGAGAGTTATTTTATGTTACGGATTGGATTTGATAATGAAAAATATCTGCATTTGCAGTCAAAGCATATCAAAGAACGGATCGCCCAGTTCGGCGGCAAGCTGTATCTGGAATTCGGCGGCAAGCTGTTTGATGATTACCATGCATCCCGTGTGCTGCCCGGCTTTCAGCCTGACAGTAAAATCGAAATGCTGATGCAGCTGAAGGAAGAGGCGGAAATCGTTATCGTCATCAGCGCAGGGGATATTGAAAAAAACAAGATTCGCGGTGACCTTGGCATCACCTATGATGCGGATGTGCTGCGTCTGATCGATGCCTTTCGGGGCTATGGGCTTTATGTAGGCAGTGTTGTGCTGACCCAGTTCAACGGTCAGGCAGGGGTCATTGCGTACCAGAAAAAGCTGGAAGCCCTTGGTATCAGAGTATACCGCCATTATCCCATTGAGGGTTACCCTGCCAATATCCCGCTGATCGTCAGTGAAAGCGGCTTTGGCAGAAATGAATATATCGAAACAAAGCATTCTCTGGTGGTGCTGACTGCGCCGGGCCCCGGCAGCGGTAAAATGGCAACCTGCCTTTCCCAGCTTTACCATGAGAATAAAAGAGGGGTGAAGGCAGGCTATGCCAAGTTTGAAACCTTCCCCATCTGGAATATCCCCCTGCGCCATCCTGTCAATCTGGCATATGAGGCGGCAACGGCGGATCTGAACGATGTGAATATGATCGACCCCTTCCATCTGGAGGCATACGGAGAAACAACGGTCAATTATAACCGTGATGTAGAGGTATTCCCTGTGCTCAATGCCATGTTTGAGCAGATCTACGGCACCTCTCCCTATAAATCTCCCACGGATATGGGGGTAAATATGGTGGGCAACTGCATTTTTGATGATGAGGCAGTTTCCGCTGCGGCAAGAACAGAGATCGTGCGCCGATACTATAAGGCACTCCATGATAACAGAAAAGGAAATCTGGGGGACGATGTGATCTATAAGCTGGAGCTTCTGATGAAACAGGCGGGAACCAGCACCGAGGACAGACTGGTGGCGGCTGCGGCAAATCAGAGAGCGGCGGAAACCGGTGACCCTGCGGCAGCGATCGAGCTGATGGACGGTACTATCGTAACGGGCAAAACCACAGACCTTCTGGGGGCATCCTCTGCCATGCTTCTGAATGCACTGAAAAAACTGGCAGGCATCGAAAAGGGTGTAAAGCTGATCGCACCGGAGATCATTGAACCCATCCAGCGGCTGAAGATCGGGCATCTGGGCAACCAGAATCCCCGCCTGCATACGGATGAGGTGCTGATCGCTCTGAGCATCTGTGCGGTAACAGACCCTGTGGCGGATCTGGCACTGAAGCAGCTGGAAAAACTGAAATGCTGTGAGGTACATTCCACGGTGATCCTTTCCTCTGTGGATGAAACGGTGTTTAAAAAGCTGGGTGTGAATCTGACCTGCGAACCCAAATACGAAACAAAAAAATTGTTCCATCGGTAAAAAATAAATGCGTATCTCTTGCGGGGTACGCATTTTTCAGTTATGCTTTTCTTAAATCAGACAAGGAGGAGATACCCATGAAATATACTTATCCGAAAATTGAACTGCATCTGCATTTAGACGGCTCCATCCGCCCCGAAACCGTATGGGAGCTGTATCAGAAGGAAGGCCTTGTGGCAGAGGGTGTGGATTATGAAACCTTCACCAGAGATGCCGCTGTGCTGGAGCCCTGTCTGGATGTGAATGACTGCCTGACAAAATTTGATCTGCCTCTGAAGATCATGCAAAAAAAGGAATACATTACTCGTATTACAAAGGAACTGGTCTGCGATCTGGCAGAGCAGGGGGTGATCCACGGAGAGATCCGTTTTGCACCTCAGCTGCACACCAATGAGGGGTTGAGCCAGAAGGAAGTAATCGATGCGGTGATCGCAGGGAAAGAGGAAGGTCTGCAGCTGCATCCCGAAATTAGCATTGGTTTGATCCTGTGCTGTATGAGCATTGGTCTGGAAACGGTAAATAAAGAGGAAAATCTGGAAACGGTACGTCTGTGTAAGGAATATCTGGGCAAAGGCATCAATGCCCTCGATCTTGCAGGTGCAGAGGGGATCGTGCCCCTTAGAAACTTCCATTATATCTTTGATCTGGCAAGAGAACTGGAGCTGCCCTTCACCTGCCACGGCGGAGACAGTCAGGATCATGAAACAGTGAAGGATGCCATGGATTTCGGTTCCCTGCGTATCGGTCATGGACATGCGGTGTATGAAGCACCCGAGCTGTGCAAACGGGCTATGGAAAACAACATTACCTTTGAGATCTGCCCTACCAGCAATATCCGCTGCCAGAGCAGAGAAAACTATGCGGCCCATCCTGTGAAGAAGCTGCTGGATATGGGCATCCGTGTAACCATCAATACAGATAATATGACCATCTTTGATGTGACACTGGATGAAGAATATGACCACTGTCTCAATGATATGGGCTTCACAGAAGCGGATATTCTGAAGATGCTGGTTTATTCTGCGGAAGCGGCATTCCTGCCTGCGGAGGAAAAAGCAGCACTGGTGGAACGCGTAAAGGCATATCAGAAATAAAAACAGAAAACAAAGAAAAGACGCCATTTTTGGCGTCTTTTTTGCTTATTCCGTGATTGCGGGTTCCTCCCAGTGCCACGCATCCTGCAGCAGTGCGGCTGCCTTCTGCCAGTCCTTTTTATATACCAGAAAGATATATTCTATATTCTGGGTGAAGAGCATATCGGGGGAAAGGGCAGGATAAAACCCTTCAGGGGCATTGGCATCTCGTAGGGAAACGGAATATTCCAGCCCGTTTTTTTCAAACAGTTCCCGCAGGGCTGCCTGCTCCGGCAGGGAATGGGCAGTATAAACAGGCAGACTATTCAAAGATGTAAACATACACATCCTCCTTTCTGCTTCTATCTTACCCGAAAAAGGGCGGGGGAGCAAGGAGATGGTTCTTTTTTTCACAGGGGATTCATAAACTGGAAAAGGATAGGGACAACCTGAGGAAATGGGAGCGTGAGGATATGGAATGGTGGAATATGCAGATCGCACAGGCGGAAAAACTGCTGCAGACCGACTGTGGGGAGGGCTTATCGGAGGAAGAGGCATCCCGCAGAGGAGAAATAAACGGGAAAAACAGACTGGAGCAGACAGAGAAAAAGAAGGGGATCCTTTGGAAATTTCTTGCTCAGTTTCAGGATTTTATGATTCTGCTGCTGATCGGGGCGGCGGTGCTGTCCTTTGCAGTTTCCCGACTGAAGGGAGAAGGGGATTTTCTGGAGCCTGCCATCATCATTGCTATTATGCTGTTGAATGCCTTTCTGGGTGTTCTGCAGGAAAGCAGAGCGGAAAAGGCACTGGAGGCCCTTCAATCTCTTGCGGCGCCGAAGGCAAGAGTGCGCCGTGGGGGAAAAGAGCAGATGATCCCTGCGGAGGATGTGGTGGTGGGAGATGTGCTGCTGCTTTCGGCGGGGGATTATATCTGTGCTGATGGGCGGCTCTTTGAAAGCCGTGGGCTGAAAACCGAGGAAAGTGCC
>JAUNCB010000328.1 GCA_030526765.1 Bacillota bacterium | reverse complement strand
TTCGGAAATTGCTGCAGCTGGGTGTGAAGACGGCTGTGGTGAAATGCGGAGAAAAAGGCTGTGTGATCGGGGATGCAGACGGGATCAGGCGGATTCCTGCATATTCTGCTGCAAAATGTGTGGATACAACAGGGGCAGGAGATACCTTTGTTTCTGGCTTCTTATGGGCATGTGCGGAAGGAATGCCTGTGGATGCCTGTGCCCGATTTGCCTGTGCTGCGGCATCTGTTGCGGTGGAGCATATTGGAGCAGCGGGGGAAGGGTGTTCGCTGGAAGAAATATGGAAAAGATATCACAGAGAGCAGGATCCTGCTTTCAGAGAATAAAAATGGCGGGAGGAAATGCGTATGGTGGAGGCAGTTGACAAAAAAGACAGGGACAGGCGTTCCGGGCTGATCGACAGCCTCCGTGGGGTGTTGGTGATCAGTATGATCCTGTATCATGGGATGTATGATCTGGTTTATCTGTTCGGGATGGAGGCACCTTGGTTTCATGGGACAGCAGGCTTCCTCTGGCAGCAGATCACCTGCTGCATCTTTATCCTGCTTTCGGGCTTCTGCTCGGCACTGGGAAAACAGACGGCGAAGAGAGGGGTTGTGGTTTTACTGTGGGGGACCCTCGTTTCTCTGGTGACCTTGATTGTTATGCCTGAACAAAGGGTCTTATTTGGTGTTTTAATGCTGATCGGCTCCTGTATGATCCTTGTGGGGGCGGCGAAGGCACTTTGGGAAAGGATTCCCGCTGCAGCAGGCATGATTGCCTTTGGTCTGCTGTTTCTTTTGAGTAGAAGGATCAATGAAGGGGTGATCGGTATCGGTTCTCGTACCTTATTTGAGGTGCCTGCAGGGCTGTATCGGAATAACCTTACCGCATATCTTGGGTTTCCCCATGAAGCATTTTTCTCAACCGATTATTTTTCCATCATTCCATGGCTGTTTCTTTTTCTGAGCGGCTTCTTTCTGTTTCGGCTTTGGGGCAGAAAGCTCCTTTCCTGTCAATGGAAGGGGATCTTGCCGCTGAACTGGATCGGGCGGCATGCACTGATTTTATATGTTTTGCATCAGCCGCTGCTCTATGGAGTGCTGCAGCTGTTCTATTGATCGCAGAGGTTCCGTTTTTTTAATGAATCGTATGAAAAGGATGAAAAAACGGGGAGAGAAAAAAGGCATTTTCTCATCATTCTCTAAGAGTTTTCTTGAATTCTCTGGAAAAAAGAGGTATAATAATCGATACATACTATTTCTGTAGCGGGAAATATCCCCAAAAGAATAGGAATGAAAGGTTTATCAATGAGGAGGTAACAAATATGAAGAAAATGATTTCTATGGCTCTGGCAGCAGTGATGTGCATTGGTATGGGCACAACAGCGCTGGCAGGCGAAGTTAAGGTTGTTGTGAATGACAACGCAGTTGTTTGGACAGATGCAAAACCCATGATCAAAGAAGACCGTACCCTGGTTCCCCTGCGTGCGATTGCAAATGCGCTGGGTCTGGAAGTTGCATGGGATGCTGTAGCACGTCAGGCAAGCTTCACTGATGGCAAAACAAAGGTAGTGTTCGAACTGAACTCCAAAGAATACGTTGTTTTCCAGGATGCAGCAGCAGAACAGGGTGAAACAGTACAGATGGACACAGCAGCCATCAGCGAAAACGGCCGTACTTATGCACCTGCAAAATATCTGGCACAGGCATTTGGCTACACAGTAGGCTGGGATAAGGAAACAAGAACAGTAGAAATTGCAGCTCCTGAAGCAGCA
>JAUNCB010000062.1 GCA_030526765.1 Bacillota bacterium | reverse complement strand
ACTCCCGAAAGAAACCAAAAAAATTGTAGAAGCAATGGAAAATTCAATTTCATCGCCATCTTCATCTATCATTGTTACGATTTCAAATTCCAGTTCTTCTACTTCATCAAAAATATCAGCCATGTTTCTGTCTCCTTATCAAAAATTTATTTCTGTCTGCTGTCCAGATAGCCCTGCAGAATATGCACAGCCGCCATCTTATCAATCACACTCTTTCTCTTATCATGGTTCAGACCAACCTCCCGCAGGGAACGCTCTGCCGCAATGGTGCTGAAGCGTTCATCCCAGAGGATGACCTCTGCCTTTGGAAAGCGTCTTCTGATCCGCTCTGCAAAATCCTTTGTTTTCTCGCAGCGTTCTCCTTCGGAGCCATCCAGATTTTTCGGATACCCCAGCAGGATGATCTCCGCCTGATATTCCTCCACCAGCTCCGCCAGTCTGCGCATGGGCTTTTTAAATTCCATGGGATTCTCCCTGCGGATGATCTCCACACCCTGGGCTGTCCAGCCGAAGGGATCGCTGACTGCTACGCCAATGGTCTTATCTCCAAAATCCAATCCTAAAATACGCAATGCCGTACCTCTCTTTATTCATTCCGATTCAGATAGTCCTTTACCAGTTCCTCCAGCAGCTCGTCTCTTTCCAGCTTGCGGATCAGCACACGGGCATTCTGATGGCTGGTGATATAGGTAGGGTCTCCGGAAAGGATATAGCCTACGATCTGATTGACAGGATTATAGCCCTTTTCTCTCAGTGCCGTGCTGACAGACATCAGGATTCTTTTTGCTTCGTTCTCCGGTTCCTTTTCCAGTCTGCCGAAGTATTGTGTTTCATGGATATTGCCCATACGCCTCACGCTCCGATCTGCGGGAGTTCCCGCTTATATCATTCTTCTGCTTTTTCATGCAGGTTTCGTTTCATATTATTTTTATGATACCCGAAACACCCGCCGATTGCAACAATATATTCTTTACATAATTATTACAAATTCCCCTGCTTATGCATCCACCGTGCCAAAAAGCTCTTCTTTTTCCGCCCGCAGGATCCTTGCCGCACAGATCCGATTTGTCAGATCCTGTTCGGATGCAGCCCGTACCTTGATATAATTGGTGGTATGCCCTTCGTAAACACCGTCTTCCACAGCCCGTTCAAAGAGCACCTCCACATCCTTCCCGATATAGTTCTGCAGGAAAGCATCTGCCATGGCATCACTCAGCTCCATCAGCTTATGGCTGCGCTCCGATTTCACACTATTGAGCAGCTGATCCTTTCTTGCCGCCGCAGGTGTGCCCCGCTTGGGGGAATAGGGGAATACATGGATCTTCGCAAAGCCGATTTCCTTAGCAAACGCATAGCTTTCCTGAAAATCCGCTTCCGTTTCCCCGGGAAAGCCCACAATAATATCCGTAGTCAGTGCCACCTCGGGGAGATATTTCCGCAGGGTCGCCGCCGCCTGTCTGTATTTCTCCGTATCGTATTTTCGGTTCATTTCCTTTAATGTCTTATCGCAGCCGCTCTGCAGAGAAAGATGGAAATGATCGCACACCTTCGGCAGCTCCGCCATGGTACGGGCAAATTCCTCCGTCACCACATTCGGCTCAATGGAGCTGAAGCGGATACGCTCAATGCCTTCCACTTCATGCACCTGCCGCAGGATATCCAGAAGAGAGGTATCCCTTCTGTCCTTGCCGTAGCTTGCCACATGGATGCCTGTCAGCACAACCTCCTGAAAGCCGTTTTCCGCCAGCCGCTTCACCTCTGCGATCACATCCTCCGGCTCTCTGCTGCGGATGGGACCCCTTGCGTAGGGGATGATACAGTAGGAGCAATACTGGCTGCAGCCATCCTGTATCTTCAGATAAGCTCTGGTACGGTTGGAAAGCTTCTGAATGGAAAGGGGTTCAAATATCCTCTCCTTCATGATATCGGAAACATGATTTTCCACGCCCTTTGCCCGATCGTAATTTTCCACCATTTCCACGATCTGCGCCCGATCCTTGGTGCCGATGACCAGATTCACACCCGTCACCTGCATCAGCTCCTCCGGTGCTGTCTGGGCATAACAGCCCACCACCGCCACAATGGCATTTTCATTCTGCCGTTTCACCTTACGGATCAGCTGACGGGACTTTTTATCCCCGAAATTCGTTACCGTACAGGTATTGATCACATAAACATCCGCTGCTTCCTCAATGCCTACGATCTCGTAGCCCTTCTCCTGAAACAGCTCTGCAATGGCTTCACTTTCATATTGATTTACCTTGCAGCCCAAAGCAAAACTTGCCGCTTTTTTCATATTCCAAACGCTCCTTAATGAGTTTCTGTATCTTTCCCCATATTTAACCATTGATGCGGAAAAACAGAGGCAGCAGCTTCAATGCCACCTGCATCTCCTTGCCGGAAAGCCACACCAGATGCTCTCTGAGCCCTTCCCATTTTTCCTTCAGCGGAAGCACTCTGGCACAGATCTCCTCCATCTCATCCAGATGGGAGATGATCTCCTCCCGCTCACCGCGGGAAAGCTCCATCAGCCCCAGCTCCAGCCGAACAGCCGTGAAATCCGCATCATAATCCACGATCTGTCTTTCCCGTTCAATATAATATTCCAGCAGTCCTTCGTTGCTGTAATTGTTTTCCCGAAAAACCTTCAGCCGCTCCAGCATGGCTTTCACATTCTCCCGATAGACCCTTGCCAGATCTGCCGTTGCTTCATCAGACTGAATGACCCGCAGCCCCCGCACAAAGCCATCGATCTGATCGCCGTAATGCTCCATCAGGCGATAAAACAGTTCCTCCATGGCATCACTGTCATAGGAGGAAGCCTCCCATACCGCTTCCGCATGGGCAATGTCCTCGTCCACCACTGCACGAATATCTCTGTCATCTGTCATTTCTGCCACCATCCCTTCTGCGGTCGATTATCTTTCAGTATAGCACAAAGGAAAGGGAAATAGCAAGAATTCCTACTATTTCTCTCATTTTTGGTGAAATAGAAAAGCCATCCCCCAAGGAGATGGCTTTTTGCCGCTTATTCTTCGTCGTCCTCAATGATAACGACCATGCCGCCCAGCTTTCTGTTCAGTTCTTTTCTGGTGATCTTGATGATATTGGGAACTACGCCGTCAGGCTGTTCTTCGATGTAGTATGCATCTTCCTTATCGCAGTCATTTTCATCCAGCCAGCCGCTGAAATAAGACATGATGGAGCGCATGATCTCTACACTGTGCCCCCAGTAATCCAGATCCAGGAATACCAGTCTTGCCTTTTCGCCGGTTCTGGAGAATTTCCGGCTCTTATAGATCATGGTGAACAGTCTTCTTTCTTCGCCCTTATAAGTGAAATAAACTGCCATT
Source organism: Bacillota bacterium (assembly GCA_030526765.1). Classification (GTDB taxonomy): domain Bacteria; phylum Bacillota; class Clostridia; order Lachnospirales; family Anaerotignaceae; genus Anaerotignum_A. The sequence continues at coordinate 3,369 of JAUNCB010000062.1, read as the reverse complement.
TCATTGCTTTCGCCAAAACGGTTTTCATATCTGTTTACCTTAGCCTCAGCATCAAAATATTTCAGAATAAACTGATAAATCTGCTCCAGTTCGATTTCTTTTGTGATATAGCCATGGGTCTTTGCTGTCATTGGAGATCATCCCTTCCTTAAATCAAATCACATTTTTTCCAGCATTTTTTCCACCAGCTCGCTGCTGCGCTTTGCTGCCAGCAGAACGAACTGTTCAAAAGACATACTTGCTTCCTCATCGGCACTGTCAGAGATCGCACGGATCACCACAAAGGGGATACGGTTCAGCCAGCAGGCATGGGCGATGGCCGCCCCTTCCATTTCTGCGCAGTCCCCCTGCACCAGTCTTCTGATGCGCTCCTTGCCTTCCTTTGTGCCGATAAACTGATCGCCGCTGGCAACTCTGCCCCGCACGACCTTATATTCCTCCGATGCTTCCTCTGCCGCCTGACAGGCGATCTGCACCAGCATTTCATCCGCCTTGAAATAGCTTTCCGCAAGTCTGGGGATCATACCCACAGGATCCCCCAGCAGGGAGGTGTCCATATCGTGCTGCACCGCATCTGTGGAGATCAGGATATCGCCGATACCCAGCTCTGCGCTGACTGCACCTGCACACCCCGTATTGATGATATAATCCACACCGAAATGATCGATCAGCACCTGCGTACACACCGCAGCATTCACCTTGCCGATGCCGCTGATAACCAGCACGATGCTGTTTCCGCCAAACTTCCCAACATGAAAATCCAGACCAATCACATTTTTTGTTGTAACGATTTCCACTTTTTCCTTCAGATACGCAATTTCTTCTGCCATTGCACCGATGATGCCGATGGTTTTCATTTCCGCTTCATCTCCTGTCTGTCTATTTTCGTTTCTTCTCCGCCCTGCGGAAAAAGATTTCTTTTTCTTTTCTTCTGTATGCTCCCTCTGCAACGCACCGAAAACAAACTGCCTGTGCCCTGCAGATCCGATTATTGGAAATTATACCACATTTATCTGTCTTCCTGCAATACCCACCCCTTTGGGGACTTCCCGCTAAAATCGTTTTCATCCTGCTAAAAATCTTCCGTATTCTTGAAAGTATGCGCCATTATCCCGACTTTTCTTCAGAATGATTGCAAAAAAAGGACTTCTTCTGTATACTGATAGGGAATCTTTTTAAGGAGTAATCAGAGCTATGCAAAGAAAACCTGTCATCGGCATTTCGCCGAACTACTCTTATGAAACCAAAGAATACTCCCTTCACGAGGACTATGCCCTTGCCATTGAAAAGGCAGGCGGCTATCCGATCCTGCTCCTGCCCCATCAGAGCCTGCCCGACTTTCTGGACGGTCTGCTCCTGACCGGCGGCGGCGACATCGATCCCCTGCTCTTCGGCGAGGAACCCCTCCACCAGAGCGGCGAGATCAATCCCCTGCGGGATGCCTACGAAATGCGTCTGTGTCAGGAGGCTCTCGAAAAGGATCTGCCCCTGCTTGGCATCTGCCGCGGCATGCAGGTCATGAACATCGTGACCGGCGGAAAGATCTATCAGGATATCGGGGTACAGGCGGGAACCACACTGAAGCATATCCAGCAGGCACCCCGTTCCTACGGCACCCACAGCATCTTCGTGGAGGAAAACACACTTTTGACCAACCTCTGGGAAAACAGACGCACTGTCGTCAATACCCTGCACCATCAGTCCTGCTCCATTCCGGGCGAAGGCTTCCGCATCATCGCCAGAAGCGCAGACGGGCTGATCGAAGCCATCGAGCATGAGGACTGCACCTTTGCCGTAGGTGTGCAGTGGCATCCCGAGGCAATGAAAACCGAAGAAATGGGTCTGCTCTTCACAGCATTCTTAAAGGCTGCCGCAGACCACAAACAGAACAGGAGGTAATTGATTATGAACGCATTTGATAACTTTACCATGGGCTTGACAGGTCTTTTTGGCGGTTCCCTGCTCCTGTCAGGGCTGATGAAGCTGCTGCATCTGGCATTCACACTCTTTCTCTGCTGGCTGATGATCCGTCTTTCCAGCAAACTCATCAATAAGATCCTGCAGTCACAGGTACAGAGAAAAAGCCTTTCCATGTCCGAAAGAAAGGCAGGCACCATCAGCACCGTTTCCGCCAGCGTACTGAAATATGTGATCTATTTCATCGGTCTGGTTTCTGTACTGAAGGAGCTGGGCGTACCCACAGAATCTCTTCTGGTGATCGCATCCGCAGGCTCTGTTGCCATCGGTCTGGGTGCACAGGGTATCGCAGGCGATATGATGGAGGGCTTCTTCATCCTGTTTGAAGATCATTATGCCGTTGGCGACGTGGTAACCATTCAGGGCATCACAGGTACAGTGGAAAGCATCACCCTGCGCTCCACAAAGCTGCGTGACCCCATGGGTGCCGTACACATCATCCCCAATGGCTCCGTTGGCACTGTAACAAATAACTGTGTTGAATTTATCAATGCTGTGGTAACCGTGGGCATTGCTTACGGCGAAAGCATCGACCGTGCCATTGCTGTACTGAAGGATGAAATGGAAAAAACCACAGATATTGACGAAATTATGGAAACCCCCGTTGTTGCAGGCGTAATCGGTCTGGATGATTCCGCTGTTACCCTGAAGGTGGTTGCAAAATGTAAGATCAAAACAGCACTGGGTGTGGAAGCAGAACTGCGCCGCCGTATCAAAAACCGCTTTGACGAAGAAAACATCGAGATCCCCTTCCCTCAGCAGGTGGTACATCTGGTGAAGGAGGCGTAAGCAATGGATTTTTCTGTAGGCGATATTGTGCAGATGAAAAAAAGTCACCCCTGCGGCTCTGCCCAGTGGGAGATCCTCAGAACCGGCATCGATTTTCGCATCAAATGCTGCGGCTGCGGTCACATGGTCATGCTGCCCAGAGTGAAATTCGAAAAAAATGTCAAAAAGGTTCTTTCCTCCGGGGCACAGCCCCAGGCGGAGGAATAATCCCCCTTCTTTTCCCGAAGCTTCCTTCGGGGAAGCTCACATCAAAAACAAAAGGATGCTCCTTAGAGCATCCTTTCTTTATGCATTTCTTCTGTCGTTTTCAGTCCTTTTTCCGCATGGAATTCAGAATCGCCAGCACGCAGACACCCACATCCGCAAACACTGCCATCCACATGGATGCAATACCAAATACGGAAAGCACCAGAACCAGCGCCTTACATCCCAGTGCAAACACGATATTCTGCCGAACGATCCTTCTGGTGCTTCGGGCGATTCGTATCCCCACTGCCAGCTTGCCGATGTCATCCTCCATCAGAACCACATCCGCTGCTTCAATGGCGGCATCGGAGCCGATCCCGCCCATGGCGATCCCCAGATCAGCACCTGCCAGCACAG
>JAUNCB010000061.1 GCA_030526765.1 Bacillota bacterium | reverse complement strand
AGTGCTGCTGCGGTGCTTTCTGTGCTGCTCCTGCTGTTGTTTGTATTTCGGAAAAAACAGCTGGGAAGAATCCACGGAGCCATCATGCTGCTGTGTTACGGTGGCTATTTTGCATATCTGATGCTGTAACAGAAAAAAGGTATCTCGAAGGATGGAAACACATCCTTTCGGGATACCCTTTTTGTTTACTCTAAGATGATCGGTTTATCGATCAGCCGATAGGTGGTGAAGGTACCCTTTCCGATCAGCTCCTGCTGTTCAGAGAGAACCTCCACATCGAAAACACAGATTTTGCCGCCTGCCTTCACACATCTGGCGGAGGCGGTCACAGCCTTCATATCCTTGGCGGGGGAAAGGTAATGATAGGTTCCGTCTACGGTTACACCGTGGGTGCCCAGAGAGGCACTGGCAGAGCCGACCACCACATCAGCCATGGTGTATAATGCGCCGCCATGCACGATGCCTGTGGGGTTGAGGTGGAAGGGCATCAGCTCCATGCGGACCTCTGCATAGCCGTGTTCTATTTTTGTGGTGACAATGCCCACATGTCTGGCAAAAAAGTTGGTTTCATTCCGTTGTGCCGCCAGTTTTTCATAATCCATGTTAAAACTCCTTTCGGGGTGCATTTTTCAGTCATAAGAACAGTATAAGGGGAGAAAAGGTGTTTTTCAATGGGGAAGTGTGGGACTGATTTTCGTGGAAAGAAAAAATTTGCCCCAAATGTTTGCAACTCTGTATGAATTCTGATACAATGTTGAACATATAGAGAAGAGGGAAGGGATTCTATGAACTTTATTTTTTTATCGCCAAATTTTCCGAAAACATATTTCCACTTTACACAGTGTCTGAAAAACAACGGTGTGACAACACTGGGCATCGGGGATACGCCCTATGACGACCTGAGCCAGGAATGTCGGGATTCTCTGGTGGAATACTATAAAGTAAGCAGTCTGGAAAACTATGATGAGGTTTACAGAGCAGCTGCATTCTTTGCATTCAAATACGGAAAGATCGACTGGATGGAAACGAATAATGAATACTGGCTGCTGCGGGATGCACAGCTCAGAACGGATTTCAATGTAACCACCGGTCTGCAGAACCAGAATATTGACGGCATCAAATTCAAGAGTAAAATGAAGGAATACTATGCCAAGGCAGGGGTTCCTACTGCAAGATATCATCTGGTGGATACACTGGAGGGCGGTCTTGCCTTTGTGAAGGAAGCAGGCTATCCTGTTATCGTAAAGCCAGATAACGGTGTGGGTGCAGCGGCAACCTATAAACTGAAAAATGAGGATGAGCTGCGGAATTTTTATCAGAATCTGCCCGAGGTACAGTATGTAATGGAGGAATTCATCAACGGCTCCATCGTTTCCTATGATGGTATCTGTAATTCGGAGCGGGATATTGTTTTTGAAACCTGCCATTTCTATACAGAACCTGTTATGGATGTAGTAAATAAAGGGCTGGAGCTGTGCTATTATTCCAGAAAGCAGATCCCTGAGGCACTGAGAGATGCCGGCAGAAGAACGATCAAGGCCTTTGACAGCAACTCCCGTTTCTTCCACTGTGAATTCTTCGTGCTGAATGAGGATAAGGCAGGTCTGGGGAAAAAAGGAGACATTTTCGGACTGGAGGTCAATATGCGTCCTCCCGGCGGCTATACTCCCGATATGATGAATTATGCCAATGACATTGATGTCTATCAGATCTGGGCGGATATGGTCTGCCACAACAGAGGCTTCTTTGATCCGGAGCACAGACCCTATGCGGCTGCGTATGCATCCCAGAGAAAATGGAAGGAATATGCCCACAGCAAGGATGAAATCTTTGCAAGATACGGGCAGCATATCATGATGTATGAGGAAATGCCTGAGGTGATCGCAGATGCCATGGGCGATCATGCTTATATGGCAAGATTTGAAACGGATGAGGAAGTACAGGAATTTTTGAAATTTGTGATTGAGAAGAAGGAAGGTTAACATGCATACATATTACTATAAGGAATATTCCCATTATCTGAACCGTGACATGGAATTCAAGGTATACGGCCATGCCGGACTGCCTATGATCGTTTTCCCCTGTCAGGATGGTAAATTTTTTGATTTTGAAAGCCGCGGCATGATCGAAACAGTGAGAGGGCATCTGGAAAGCGGCCGCCTGCAGTTGTTCTGCATCGGCTGCGTAGACGAGGAAACATGGAGCGCATCCAATGGCGACCATCATGGCAGAATTCTGTGGCATGAGCAGTGGTTCAAGTATGTGTGCGAGGAATTTCTGCCCCGCCTGCATCAGATCCATGCGGAAACAGATCCCACCCCTTATTACGGCAAGGTAATGCTGACAGGGGCATCCATGGGCGGCTATCATTGTGTGAATTTCTATCTGAGAAGACCGGATCTGTTCGGCGGCTGTCTGTCTCTGAGCGGTCTGTTCCATGCAGGCTATTTCTTCCAGGGCTACAATGACATTGATGTATATTATAATTCCCCTGTGGATTATCTGCCCAATATGGCTTACGATCACCCTCTGGTGGAACAGTTCCGTAAGGGCAGAATCGTGATCTGCTGCGGACAGGGCGCATGGGAGGATGATGCAAAGGCGGATGCATGGGCTTTACAGGCGCAGTTTGAAAGATTGGGCGTTCCCGCATGGGTAGATGTGTGGGGGCATGATGTAAACCATGACTGGCCCTGGTGGCTGATCCAGTTCCCTTATCATGTAAATAAGCTTCTTGGCTATTAAGAAACAGAAAGAGGTCTTGCCGACCTCTTTTGTTTTTTGTTGCACCTGCAACACATCAGATGCTTGATATCTGTTATAATGAGGAAAAGGAGGAATGAAAATGCAATATCTGATTTCATTTCTGGAAGGGATCATTACCTTCCTGTCTCCCTGTCTCCTTCCGATGTTACCCATCTATCTTTCTTATTTTGCAGGAGGAGGGATACAGCGCAGGGGGAAAACACTGCGGTCTGCCTTTGGTTTTGTGCTGGGCTTTACGCTGGTTTTTACGGCTATGGGAGCTCTGGCAGGTACGGTGGGTGGTTTTTTGCGGGAATACCATACGGTGGTAAATCTTTTTACCGGTCTTGTGGTGATCTGCTTTGGGCTTGATTTTCTGGGGCTGCTGCATCTGAATCTTTTCAAAGGGATCGGCAGAAGCGTGAATACCGATAATATGGGTTTTCTTTCGGCGATGCTGTTTGGTGTGGTATTTTCCTTGGGCTGGACCCCTTGTGTGGGCGCATTTCTTGGCTCGGCACTGATGCTGGCTTCTCAGCAGGGGCATGTGGCAGAGGGAATGCTGATGCTTCTGGCATACTCCATGGGGCTTGGGATCCCTTTTATCCTCAGTGCGGTGCTGATTGATCAGCTGAAATCGACATTCCGGTGGATCAAGGCGAATTATGATATGATCAATAAGGTCTGCGGGGGATTGCTGGTTATCATTGGTCTGCTGATGGCAACGGGCATGATGGAGCGGATCATTCTTATCTTGAATTAAGGAGGTTGCAGCATGGAAAAGAAGAAATCCTTTTTGGCACTTGGTGTGCTGATTCTGGTGCTGGTTATTGCATATCATCTCTATGGCACACTGTCGAAGCAGGTAAGTGCGGAGCAGGTATCGCAGGAAACAGCGCAGGAGGTACAGGCGGCGCCTGATTTTACGGTATATGATGCGGCGGGGAATGCTGTTCGGCTGTCGGAGCAGTTTGGCAAGCCCATTGTGCTGAATTTCTGGGCAAGCTGGTGCGGCCCCTGTCAGATGGAGATGCCGGAGTTTGAGGAAAAATATCAGGAACTGGGGGAATCGGTTGCTTTTATGATGGTAAATGTGACGGACAGCGCAGGAGAAGAGGCTGCGGCGAAGGAATATGTGGCAAAGCAGGCATTTACCTTCCCTGTTTATTATGATCTGGATTTGGAGGCATCGGGAAAATACGGGGTATGGTCGCTTCCGACGACTTATTTTCTGGATGGAGAAGGCAATCTGATCGCTCAGGCAAGTGGTGCCATTAACGGAGAGACGCTGCAGCAGGGCATTGATATGATTATGGAATAAGGAAGAGGGCTTTGGAGAATCTGCTCCGACAGCCTTCTTTTTTCTTGCAATTTTCCTTCTGTTGGGCTACAGTAAAAGAAAGATTGGAAATGCTGATGCAAAATAAAATATCATTTGAAAAATAGATGCAAGGGGTGTGGGGATGGATATAAAAAATCTGGTGACATTTATTCATGTGGCGGAGCTGCGCAGCTTCACCAAGGCGGGAGATAAGCTGGGCTATTCCCAGTCCACGGTATCCTTTCAGATCAGACAGCTGGAGAATGAACTGGGGGTTCCGCTGTTTGAACGGATCAACCGAACGGTTACCCTGACGGATCATGGCAGCAGGCTGCTGCAGTCTGCCTATAAGATCAATGAGCTGCTGGAAAACTTTATGGAGGAAACGGAGGCGGTGACAGAGGTGCGGGGGAAGGTGCGTCTGGTCATGGCGGATTCCCTTTGCAATGAGGTGATCGGGCGGATATTTCCGCAGATGCATAAGGCATATCCCGGTATCATGCTGGAATGCATCTCGGCGGGCACGCAGGAGATGTTTCGGATGCTGAATCAGAATGAAGCGGATCTGGTCTATACGCTGGACAGACATATCTATGATACCAATTATATCAATCTGCAGGAGGGGCGGATCGGAATACACTTTGTCTGCGGGGCAAATCATCCTCTGGCAGATCGGGTGGTTTCCTTAAAGGAATTGCTGCAGCAGCCCTTTCTTCTGACAGAAAAGGGCATGAGCTACCGTGAGGTAATGGATGAGATGCTGGCAGCCCGCTCCATGGAGATCAAGCCTGTTTTTGTCTGCGGGAATACAGAACTGCTTTGCAATCTGACAGAACAGGGGGCAGGGATCTCTCTGTTGCCCGATTATACAACAAGAGAATGGGTGGAGGCAGGCAGGCTGAAATATCTGCATGTGCCGGAGCTGCAGGTGGAGATATGGACACAGCTGCTGCACCACAGGGATAAGTGGATCACAGAGCCCATGCGTGTGGTCATCGATTATCTGCATAAGTGTAAATTATGAGAAAAAAGGAGGAAGGGTCATGTGGTATGCGCTGACAGAGAACAGCATTGAATATTATAAAGAACAGCGTCTGCTTTTCGGAGAAAGCATTGAGGAGGTGGCAGAAAAGCTGATGCAGCTTTGTGATGCGGCCATGTCCTTTGATCTGGAGGAAATGACCATGGATGATATCAATGGATATTATACAGAGGGATATGAAGAATATGAGGCATTGGAGGAGGCACCTGCGGCAGAGAAGATAGAGGGCTTCCGCTTCCAGTGCAATGATACGGAGATTCGGGTGCTTTCCCTGACGGACAGCATGGCAGAGTTTCGGGAAGCCTATGCCCGCCATGTAAAGGGCAGTCTGCGGGGCTGGCAGCTGCGGGAAGACCTTGCGGAAACAAGGGAGCAGCTTGCATTACTGGATCGGGAACTGAAGGCCATCAGTGATGGTGCGGCACCGGAAGATGTGAAATGCTTTACAGCGAGATAAAGGAGGATGCAGAATGGATAAATTTGAAAAAATCAGAAGAGAACAATATCCGATGACAGAAAAATGGGCGTATCTGGATACCTCCACCTCCGGTATGATCGCAAAGCGGACAAAGGACGCTATGATCGCTTATATCGAGGATCGGTTTGAGAATGGTCTGGATGGGGCTAAGCTGAATGAAAACTGGGCCTTTGGCGACGGGCTGCGGGATACGGTGGCGGAAATGTTCCATGCAGACAGTGAGGAGATCTTCTTCGGGGAAGCTGCATCTACCATGATAAATGTTTTTTCCAGCGGGGTATTGCTGAAGGAAAATGCCAATGTTGTGACATCGGGATTGACCTTCCCCTCCACACCCTATACATGGATGAACCGTGTGGGGGTGGAAAATGTGCGGATTGCACAGCCTGTGGACGGAAAAATGCCTCCGGAAAATCTTTTTGCTCTGGTGGATGAAAATACAGCGGTGCTGTCGCTGTGTCTGGTGGAAAATACTACAGGCTTTCGCCATGATCTGAAAAAGATCAGCGATTTCTGTCAGGAAAGAGGCATCTATCTGGTGCTGGATATTACCCAGTGCGTCGGTGCAATGGAGATCGATGTAAAGGAAACCCCTGTGGACTGCTTTGTAACCTCCAGCTTCAAATGGCTGGGCGGGTTGTTTGGCATCGGCTTTGGCTATATGTCCAAGCGGGTGATGGCGCAGGTGCCTCCTGTATATGTGGGGTGGACAGGCAATAAAAATCGTATGGATCACAGCAAATATGTGCTGAATCTGGAGGACAATGCCCGTAAATATGAAACTGGCATCCCCAACTGGGTTGGTCTGAAGGGCATCGAGCAATCCATGCAGCAGTATCTGGAGCTGGGCAAGAAGGATGTGGAAGCGTATATTCTGGAGCTGGTGGATGAGCTGTATGCAAAAGTGGCAGAGGTGCCCCATCTGCAGGTGCTGGGAAATTTCCCGAAGGAAAACCGTTCGGGGATCGTTTACATCAATTTCCCTGCAGAATGGGAAATGAGCAATGCCATTCTGAAGGAAAACGGCATTCGTGCAAATGTTTCGGGGAAGGCCATCCGTGTGGCACTCCATTATTATAACAATCGGGCAGATATCGAAAAACTGATCGGTTTTTTAAGAGAATATAAGGGGTGAGGCTGAAGCTGTGTGCGGGAAATCCACACACAGCTTT